>NZ_JAUBQU010000225.1:0-4390 GCF_036701435.1 Microcoleus sp. Pol12A5 | reverse complement strand
CCGCTTTTATCAACAAGGTATGCGGACCGCAACCCTTATACAGTCTATCTCGTAGACCTCTTTGTCACCCCCCCAGAAAATCAAGAGAGTAAGGGGATAAACAAATAACCCGTCTACCTATGTTTTCAACCGCCAGCAAATTTTGCAGCCAACTTTTTTGAAAGGGGCGCCAGCATTTACAGCGGCGCATTTCTGCTGGATTCTAAACTTCACAAGCCAATTGATACCGGCAAAGTAAAGTTGAAAGAAGTTGCGAAGGAATTTGCTGATGCTTTTTTAAAAGCTTGATTGTCTTTGTACCTAGAACGAGAGGGCAGGATCTCGTTTGACAAATTGATGAGAGAATTGCTATCAGCTTTAATTTGAGGATTAGAGTATACACCAAGGCTTCTGATAGAGTTTGGTGTATACTGCTTCTTTGCCAAGTAACAAAAGAGTTACTATCCACTTCATCGGTCGCATCGCAGCACATACTCAACTTCCCTGCTGCCATCGATTCAAGGCGAGTCACCCGCGCTTCGACATTGCCGTTACCTTAAAAATATAGATTATTGAATTCTGCTAAGCCACTGCACGTTCTTCCGTTCTCCTGGTCGCTCCAGCACATCCTCCAAGTTTAACTATCCGCACATTCATGGTTAGGCGATCGGGCTAGAGCAAGGGGGTCTTACGCCTTATTCAGCCCCGATCGCTGTGGGATTTCTATGCTGCGTATGGCTTTGAGGAGAAATCACATCCGCAGTCAAGGCGATCGGGATCCAGTAGGGGGTCTTACCCTTTATTGTGCTGCGATCGCCTTCTAATTCCCTTGTGGTATATGGGTTTGACTAGAAGCGATCAGGGCGATCGGGGCGATCGGCCACTCCTCACCTTTTTTATTAAGGGGTGTTTTTGTTGTTGCAAGGAAGTACCCCCCTCTCTATTTTTAGGGAGTAGTACCCCGATCGCCCCGATCGCACCCTTGAAACCTTTGATATGGCGTTGTATTTGTAGCGATCGGGGCATAATGAGGGGTAAGACCTTACAATGTGCCTCGATCGCCTTCGTATTGTTCACAGTATTGATTTAGCGTAGTATGTTAGCTGATCGGGGTAGCATAAGGGGTAAGACCCCCCATTATGCCCCGATCGCCTAGTTAATAAAAATGATGGGTAAGACCCCCCATTTATATGGATGTGATGGAACGCAGGGATGGACTCTACATCAACGAAGAGAGTAAAGCGGATGGATGGTGAATGAGTTGTAGGGAAATCAAAAAACTAAGAGAGTCGAAAGAAAGGGCTACCGCATTGTTTGAAAAAGAGAGAGCCATCAATCACAAGTTTCTCCCCAATACCTCAACCACTATCGCAGTTACGCTCAACTTATTCGCAATAGCTTCTTTTACTTTAGGGAGCTTTTCCACCGGGATGTAGAGACTCTTCACCATCCACTTACCATCCACTTTTACTTTGTAGCGGTAGTGGTTGACTGTGCTTTCACCCTTCCAAAAGCTGTACACCAACCCGCTGCCTCCTTGAATTATACACGCTTGGTGTATACTCTCGCTTAGTGAAGCGTTAGTGGCATTGCTATCACTTTGATTGCCATCACTGGGGTATACACCAAGACTCGGTATTAGACATCTCCAAAATAGTAACATTATGTGGTAAAAGAACATAAGAGACATTTTTTGGCACACAAACATGAGCGACATCCTGAATCATATTGAAGAGAATCATAAAGAAACACAGCGATTAATTGGTTTGGAATATGAGCATTTACAACAATTGCTCCAAAATGCCGAACGATTACATCATGAAAAACAAGCTTTACTAGAATCAAAAAAAGTGAGAATTATTGCGGATGGAGGAGGTCGAAAACCCAAACTATCTATTCCCGAACAAATAATTTTAACCTTGGTTTATCTTAGGCATATGACAACATTTCAAATTCTGGGCATCCAGTTTGGAGTAAGTGAGTCTACAGCTAATGATACATTTAACTATTGGTTTGCGCTTCTGCGAGAATTGCTACCATCTAGCTTGCTGGAACAAGTAAAAAAAAACGCTGCTGACCATGCAATAGTTAAGGAAATACTCACAGAATATGAATTAATAGTAGATACCTACGAACAAGTCAGAGAAAGACCTGGAACTCGTGAAGAACAAGAAAAATACTTTTCAGGCAAGAAGAGTAATCATACATTTAAAACTCAAATAATTATCATGCCAGATGGTAGAGATATAGTTGATGTTGTGGCAGGGGAACCTGGACCTAAAAGCGATATAACATTATTCCGAGAATATCGCTCCGAGTTGGCTCCTCAACAAAGATTTAAGGGAGATAAAGCTTACGTTGGAGAAGATTTAATAACAACTCCCCTTAAAAAACCCAAGAAACGAGAATTAACAACAGAACAAAAAAAACAAAATAAAGCGTTTTCTGCTCGCCGATTTTTTGTAGAACATCGAATTCGAGCGGTCAAGATATTTCGAGTTGCCCAAGAAAGATTTAGATTAAATTCCCAAAAATATGAGCAAGTAATTTTAACGATTTGTGGAATAGTAAGGTTGCGAATAGGAGCGCTAATATTACCATTATAAAAAGCGAGGCAATCGTCAGATTAAAATTAACAAATCTCACTCAACATTGCGATATAATTATCAACAATAAATATCTTAAAGTCTGATTTTATCGTGCACACTAGCTAATTTAGGATGGTTACATTTACGTCAAGGAGCTTAACTACACAGAGGCTTTGATTGTTTTCGGAGATATCTATTGAGCTTTGGTGTATACTCTCGCCTAGGAAAGAGATGTCGGTGTTAGCATTAGTTTGGTTGTCGCTACTGTGATATAAACCAGAGACTCTTTGATGTTCCTGCGAGGAAGAGACGGAACCTCCTTTTATACTGTCAGTTGTGATAGGAGTTGGGAAAGGAACAGGGTCATCTTTATCATTTGGATGAGGTGCGAGTGAGGGTTGGTGTATACTCTCACCTCTTAGAGTAATGCTAATACCAATTCACTATGAAGGTACACTAAAATATAGGGTAAAAGTAGAGTACATCCAATATGGCGAACAAACTTCAGGTACAAATCCAGGAAACGGTTGAGGAACTAGAGCATCGACTGGAACGGAGTGCGACCGCCGTAAATAAAGAAAAATTACTGGTATTATACTGGCTGACCACCAAAAAAATCCAAAAAAGAGCCGAATTAGCCACGATGTTGAAACGAGACTCTTCAACAATATATCGTTGGTTAAGAGCTTACAAACAAGGTGCAATTACTGAATTACTTAGCATAAAAAAAGCTCCCGGGAAGACTCCACATATACCACCCGAAGTTAGAGAAAAATTAATCAAGAAACTGCAAGAACCAGAGGGAGAAACAAGTTATGGCAAATTACAGCTCTGGCTAGAGCGCCAGTCCAGTAAAAGAGGTTGACAAAAGGCATAAAGTATGGTAGTTAGCGAAAAAACCAACTCTGTGCTGTAAAATGCGCCCACCAACCTGGACCCCCCCAATCGAGTTGTCTGCAGCAGAACAAAAAGTAGCCAAACGTATTCGTCAGGCTTCACTGTTCTTATTCTTAAGAAAAATTCGCCACCAACTATTTGATGAGGAATTCCAAACAGAACTAGCAGGTCTGTTTAAAGACTCTACAGTAGGAAAATGCCCGATCGTACCAGCACAAATAGCCTTAGCAATTATCCTACAAGCCTACACGGGAGTTTCCGATGACGAAGCAATCGAAGCAATGCAAATGGACAGAAGATGGCAATTAGTACTCGATTGTTTAGATTGCGAACAAACTCCATTTGGCAAAGGTACTTTAGTCAGGTTTCGCGCGATCTTAATCGCAAAAGGAGGCGATCTGCGACTTGTAGAAAAAACAATTGAGATTGCCAAAAAGACCCAAGGATACAGCGAGCGTTCCTTGAGAGTCGCACTAGATTCCAGTCCCTTATGGGGAGCAGCCAGGGTAGAAGATACTTATAATTTATTGGGCCATGCACTCAGAAAATCCTTGGAGATAATTGCCAAAAATATGCAGCAAGAAACAGGAGCGATCGCAGTACAAGCTGGAGCCGAAATTGTAGCAGCAAGCAGTCTCAAGAAAGCATTAGATTTAGATTGGGATGACCCCAGGGCCCGAGAACAAGCATTAAGCACAATTTTACAAGCACTCGAACGAGTAGAAAGCTTTGTTGAATCACAATCTGACCTGACATCAACGACAGCAGAAGCGGCACAAAAAAGCTTGGCAGATGCCAAACAAATAGAAAAACAAGATATAGAACGGAGGGCAGATGGTAGCCCAAAGTTAATTAGGGTTTGCTGAAGCAGTTGCAAAAGTAAACACTGTATGAGTTGTGTTATCCTAAAAAGGTGGAAGGGTGCA
>NZ_JAUBQU010000065.1:0-36736 GCF_036701435.1 Microcoleus sp. Pol12A5 | reverse complement strand
GGTAGCATATTTTTTGATAGGTCGTTGGGAACCTTCTTCTGACCTATCTTTTTTTACCACAAGTCGGTTAACACCTCACTCTATCTGGGTTGCGGCGGGGTTGTCACCCCGCCAGCTGGTAACGAGGAAACAAGTAATAGAAATCGAGAAACCGCCACTACCACAAAGAGCTTGGTAACGAGGAAACAAGCAATAAAAATCGAGAAATCGCCACTAAAAACGCGCAAATTATAGAGGTTCCGGCAGTTCGGTATAATTGAGCCAATACTGGCTAAAACTCTGCATCATTTCCACTAAAGAAGCAAACCCGATCGGTTTAACCAAATAAGAATTTACCCCTAAATCGTAAGCTCGCTTGACATCAAGTGTTTGGCTAGAAGAAGTAAGCATAACCACCGGCAAGCGTTTTAGTTCCGGCTGCTGCTTCAGCCAAACCAGAACTTCGTGACCGGAGCGCCTGGGCAATTTCAAATCCAGTAAAATTATCGCAGGTAAAGGATAGCGATCGCGATCGCTGTACTCTCCGTCACCATTTAAATAAAAAACCGCTGCATCTCCATCTCGAACAATTTGCAGCGAAGTATTAGCCAAAGCCTCATTGCGAAAAGCCCGCTGCATTAATAGAATATCAACGGGGTTATCTTCCACCAGCAAAATCGTCTGCATTTGCCTCATGCTTCCTCAATTGTATCCAAAATCGACTGCCTTGTCCTACTTGAGATTCCACTCCTACTTGACCGCCCATGCGATCGACTCCTTTTTTTACAATAGCTAATCCTATACCAGTTCCGGGGTAAGATTCGATACCGTGAAGCCGTTCAAAAACGCGAAAAATGCGTTTTTGATGTTCAGGAGCAATACCGATGCCGTTGTCTTCTACCCAAAGACGGATGATGAAGACTGGCAATAGGCTACTGACCATCAGTAACTGGGAATGCTCCCACTGTCCCACTGTCGCCCTTGCCAATTCTCCCACTGTATTGCTCTGTGTCTCTCCCTCTTGAGGCTGCTCAATTTCCTCAGCCCAGATCTGTACTTGGGGTGGTGCGCCTTCCACAAATTTTATAGCATTGGTGAGCAGATTGGCGATTACTTGAACTAAAGTAACACGGTGGGCAATTACCGCAGGCAAGGGCGATCGAACACTGATTTGAGCGTGCCTGGATTTAGCGTCAGCCTGTACCATAGCAATTGCCTCGGCAACAGTAGATTCTAAGTCTAAAACTTGCATAGATAAATCTGTGCTGCTCAGGCGGCTGTAAGCTAGCAAATCTTGGATCAATTCTTCTAGTTGTTGCCCAGAATTAACAATTTGCTGGGCGTATTCTTGACCCAGTTCGTCGAGGAGGTCACGGTAATCTTCTAATAAAGCTTCAGCCAATCCTTGCATTCCCCGCAGGGGGGCACGCAAATCGTGGGCTACGGTATAGGCGAAAGCTTCTAATTCTTCGTTAGCTGCTTGAAGTTGATTGGTGCGGAGTTCTACTCGCCGTTCTAAGGTAGCGTTGAGCATCCGAATTTCCGCTTCTGCTTGTTTGCGCGCAGTTACGTCAATGGCGGTACTAATTACTAAACTTCTGCCGTCGCAAAGCTGGCCTAAAGGTGCGGAATAAAACTCCCAAATTCGAGTTTCGCCGCTGGCTGTGGCAATCATATATTCGCCTTCAGAAATGCGGGCGTTTAAGCGGTGCAGCCGCTCGATATCTTCTTGCACTAGGGATTTGCGGCTGTGGTAAGCTTTTTCTGTCCAATCTTCAATTGTGGAAATTTCTGAGTGTTCGTAGCCTGAGAGTTCTGTCCAAGCGCAGTTAATTTGCAAAACTTCTCCGTTTTCAGCGTGCAGCATAATTGGCAGCGGTGCGTTGAGAATGGCGCTGCGGAAACGTTCTTCGCTTAATTGCAGGGAGTGGCGATCGTGCTCTAGCTGGTCTAAAAGTTGATTTTGCTTAATTTCGGCATTGTCGCGCAAAGTTCGATCGCGCTTCACCAAATAGTAAACCAACAGCATCAACAGGAAATTTACTAAACTCGCAACGGTAAAAGTCAGGATGGTCAAATTAGCGCTTTTTTTAGATTCTCGGGCGCGCTGCTGCAATAGCTGAGTTTCTTCGGCAGTCATGGTGGCTATCTGCTGCCGAATGTCCCCCATGATTTGCTTTCCCCTACCGGTTTTTATTTCTCGCACGGCTGCTGCTAAGTTTTGTTTGCGTCGCAGATTGAGGGTTCTTTCAAGGTCGGCTAATTTAGAACCGATCGCAATTTTCAAATCGCGAAGGCGCTGTTGCTGCCGGTTATTGTCAGCCGTTAGCTGCTGCAATCCGGCTATTTGCTGGTTGATGCGGGCGATCGCGCTGTAATACGGTTCTAAATACCGTTCTTCTCCCGTCAGCAAATAACCGCGCTGTCCGGTTTCAGCATCTTTTAACGTGGAAAGCGTAGCTTCGAGTTCGGTTAAAACTTGGTGAGTGTGGCTTACCCAGCGTTCGTTTTCGACCAACTTGAGAGTGTTGCGGTAGGAAGTTGCCGCATTGAAAATTAGCAGCGCCACGACCATTCCGATACCTGCGGTGATTTGGGGAGTCAGCGATTGTTTCATGAAATAGTCGGCGTGGGAGTCCTGCTTTTTTTAATTGTAGCTGGATTAAGAATACCCAAATTTTTGGCACGCTCAGAAACGGCGACTAAAGCCTATAAATTTAAGGCTCAAGTGTGCGAGTGATTTTTTTAGTTTAGTCGGGTTACTCCTTGCATCTGCCTTAAGTCTGAGATTCTAGAAATCGCTTTTTTGCCTCTTGTGATTCAGGCAGACACCAGAAAATCTAGGATAGCCTGCAAAGCTTAATTAGCCTTTTTTCCATCGATTTTTGTATCGTTCGTTTTCCTTTGGCAGTTTCAAATTGCGGCTCAAAAAAAGGAGTTTTTACCTATTTATTTTAGTTTATTTTTGGAGTATATATTAAATAATGGGAGTGGTGACATAAATTACATTTTGTTCACTATTCCGATTATCTAATGTATACATTGTCAAGCTAGCCAAGTCAAGCTTTTTAGCCAAAAAAAAAGCGAGTTTTTAATATTTTATTTAAAAAATAACCTAGGGAAGCAGGGGAGAAATTCACAGGAGCGATGATACCGATCGATAGTATCAAAAATGCGAGCTATCGGGTAATTGCGGAGGATTCATCGATTGAAATTAATTTAATATCAAATCCGGTAACATCGGAATTATACTCTGTTTGCGAGAGGATCGCACAGCACTCGCAAAAGGATGATTCCGATGGCAGCGAAAACGATATAATTAGGCAACTGCTGCGGGTTTCATGGTCAAAATGCGATCGATCGCATCTTCAACAACCTTATCCGGCGTAGAAGCACCCGAAGTCACGCCGACTACAATTTTACCCTCCGGTAGCCAACCTTCAGCTACGACCAAATCTGCCCCCAAAGGCTTGTGTTCGATGCGATTTCCCGGTAAAATGCGCTCTGCACAATCAATGTGATAAGAAGGAATATTTTTGTCGATCGCAATTTCCTGCAAATGCGTAGTATTAGAAGAATTAAAACCCCCAATCACCAGCATCAAATCTAACTTTTCTTCAACCAAACTCAACATAGCATCTTGCCGTTCCTGAGTCGCATCGCAGATAGTATTAAAACTCTGAAAATGCTCGTTCAAATTTTCAGGACCAAACTTCCGCATCATCGTTTTTTCAAACAACTTACCAATGTTCTCTGTCTCAGTTTTGAGCATAGTAGTTTGGTTGGCAATACCCACACTTTCCAAATCCGCATCTGGGTCAAAACCAGCAGAATAAGCCTTGCTAAATTTAGCAAGAAACTCATCGCGGTCGCCCCCATGCAAGATATAATTGCTGACATATTCAGCTTCCTGCAAATTCAACACAATCAAATACTTGTCAGCAAAAGAACTCGTAGCAACAGTTTCCTCGTGCTTGTATTGACCGTGAATAATCGAAGTGTAATTCCTCTTTTTGTGCTTTTCAACAGTATTCCAAACCTTAGAAACCCAAGGACAAGTAGTATCAACAATCTTGCAGCCCTTATCATTAAGCAACTGCATTTCTTGGACGCTCGCCCCAAAAGCAGGTAAAATTACCACATCGCCACTATCGACAACCGAAAAATTTTTCTGTCCCTTCTCAACAGCAATAAAACCAACTTCCATATCCCGCAAATGCTGATTTACAGACGGATTGTGAATAATCTCATTAGTAATCCAAATCCGTTCGGTTGGGAAATGCTGGCGAGTCTCGTAAGCAATAGCTACAGCGCGTTCCACCCCCCAGCAAAATCCAAAAGCCTCAGCCAGCCGGATCGTGACTGCGCCGCGTTCTAGCCTGTAATTATTGTCCCGAATTTGCTGGATCAGACTGCTTTGATAAGCTGTCTGCATCACGCCAGCTACCTCAGCTTCGTGTCCGAAACCCTTGCGGTGGTAGTTTTCAGACTGTTGGAGCGATCGTTTAAAAGCTTTAGTATCCATGCGGTATCGAGTTGAAATCTAGGTTAATTACCTTTGATTTTAGAACCATTGGAGAATTCCTATCTCAAATTTGAAAACCCCGCCTGCAACAATTGCAAAACGGGGCAACCCAAATATTATTGACTCTAACGGCCAATCACCGATTAAAACCTTCTTCGGCGCAAAATTCGGCAAAGAAACCCGGTTTCTTAGAAAAATCTGCTTGGGAGCCGATAATTCTACCGAGAAACCGGGTTTCACAGGCTGGAGTGCGTCAGTCTTATGATAGTTTCAAACCTTTTTCGGCGCAAAAGGAGAACCCGATTCAAACGAACTGAAACCGCCGGCAAAATCCTCACCGTAAGCTTCTTCCCCGTGCAGACCGATATCCAAACCTTGGTCTTCAGCAGATGACGGCACTCGCAGTTCCATAAACTGCGCCAGAATTTTCAAAATCACAAAAGTGCCGACAGCCGCAAACACGTAAGTAGCTAGAATGCCTACAAACTGGGTGACGATTAGCCCCGGATTCCCGGCAAACAGCCCGTCATTTCCGGCCGCGTTCACGGCTTTAGTTGCAAATACCCCAGTCAGCAGCGCCCCTACAGTCCCGCCGAGGCCGTGAACTGGGAAGGTATCCAAAGAGTCGTCAAATCCCAGCTTAGCTCGCAAGCTCACGCCAAAGAAGCAACAAACGGAAGTGATCGATCCGATCAAAAGGGCCCCCACTGGAAGTACGAATCCAGCCGCAGGTGTGATGCCCACCAATCCGGCTAGGAAACCGCTGGCAATTCCGACTGCTGTCGGTTTGCCTCTGAGAACCCATTCCACAATTGTCCAAGTTAAACCGCCGGCTGCTGTTGAAATCATGGTGGTGACAAAAGCCACTGTTGCTAAAGAACCAGATCCCAAAGCGCTACCGCCGTTGAAGCCAAACCAGCCGAACCACAGTATCCCAATTCCAAGCAAGACGTAGGGTACGTTGTGGGGGGTGTGGGGCTTGTTCAAGTGGTCTTTGCGGGGCCCGATCATCCAAGCTGCGACTACGGCTGATACGCCGGAACTGATATGTACGACGGTGCCACCGGCAAAGTCGAGAGCTCCCATCGCCCCCAGCCAGCCTTTACCCCAAACCCAGTGGGCTAGAGGAGAGTAGATGAAGGTAGACCACAGCAGCACGAACCAGAAATAGGTTTTAAATGTTACCCGTTCGACGATAGCCCCTGAAATCAAGGCTGGAGTGATGATGGCGAACATCATCTGGTACACCATGAAGACTTGGTGGGGTATGGTCGGCGCGTAGCCGATCGGATCTGGTTTGTCCGCCGTGACATTGTTCAAGAACATCCAGTCGAAGCCACCGATGAAGGTTTCGATCCCTTGAGCAAACCCTTTATCATTGAGGTTGCTGGGGGTGACATCAAAAGCCAAACTATAGCCCCACAGGGTCCAGGTGACGCCGATCAGTCCCATCATGACTAAGCTCATCATCATGGTGTTGAGGACGTTGCGCGATCGCACCAGTCCCCCGTAGAAAAACGCCAGCCCCGGTGTCATCAGTAATACCAGTGCTGAGGAGACCAACATCCAGGCCGTATCGCCGCTGTCGATCGGATTCGGCGCCACCGCAGCAGCACCAGCAGCATCTTGAGCTAAGGCATTGTCCGTCAGCGGTACGCTTAACAGCCACAGTGCCATGATGCCGATCGTTAAACTTTTTTTGATCACGTTAGTTGTACCTTCTCATACTCAGCAATTTTCAGGGAAGACCGAGCCGATGTTAGATGGGAGGATTTTAGATGCAATAGTTATTTGGTTTTAAGTCCCTGTTTTAGCGGAACAAATCTTCAATAGATAATTCCCCAATCCTCAACCCCCCGACTTCGTATAGCCGGACTCATCTAAATTCGTCAACTATCCATCCAATGGTCTATGCCTTTTGGATTGCACCATTTGTACCCACAGTTATTCTGTATCACCCTATACTAAATAGCTAACTATCATATTTCTTAATCTATCCGTGGCTACTTGAAATAGGCCGCGATCGCAAAATAATCGGAGAGGGGGAGACTATTGAGTTGGGGAGAGTGGGAGAAGGAAAGGGGGAGAGTTGGGGAGAATATGACTTCATCCTTTATCTTTCTAACTAAGGACTAAGGATTAATTTTTCAACTGCATCTGATCGAACAGTTGCAGGGCCGATCGCCAAACCAGATAACCTTGATCGTTAAGGTGCAAGCCATCTGTGCTGAGTTCGGTTGGCAAATTGCCGTCAGCATCCGCAAACAGCGGGTACAAATCCAGATACAAAACATTCTCAGAACTAGCAATTTCTTTCAGGCGTCGATTTATTGCCCTAATCCGACTATTAGGAATCGCCAACAGCCGATCGCGATTTTCCCAAGTAGCTTGTTCCCCGCTGTGAGGCAAAATCGACTGCACAACCACTTGTGCTTTGGGGTGAGCCCACCGCAAATCGCGAATAATCTGCCGCTGGTTGTCCAAAATCCCTTCGTCGCTGGTTCCCCGCAACAAATCGTTAATCCCAATCATCACAAATACCGTATCCGGCGCGGTTCTATCGAACAACTGCAACCGCTTGAGCAAACCCACGGAAGTCTCCCCCGAAATCCCTTGATTCAGCCAAAACCGATCGACTGGTAACAGCTTGGTTGGGAACCACATACTTAGAGAATCCCCAGCCAAAACACTCAGTCTTGATGGTCGATTCGCAGCCGCCGCCTCAGCTTCGCGACCCAACTGCGTCACCCACTGCTGGTAAGTCCATTTATGTCGCGGTCCTGGAACGGGTACGTCTAGCAATGCGTTTGCAGAGGTGATCGGTTTGTCATTTTGTTCCTCAGCCACTTCTGCCGTCACCGCATCATTCGCCTGGAAACTTTCTGTCAAGTTGTGTCCCCGCAGCAGTAGTTGAGCGACTGTGAACATCAGTACCCCGTTCGTCACCAAAGATAGCAAAGCCCAAACCGGAATAGTTTTCGATCGGCTAACTTCCATTCCTAAGAGGGATTTATGAGTTCTACTTCTGCTACCTCCTCCAAACTTCTCCATAAACTCAAGCTATTTGCAGGCCTCACACCGAATAATGTGCACTGATTGCTGCATCAAATTTTACCGCTCAATTCAAGCCTCAATTCTTGTAAGAATCAAGCACTGTGCTGTGTTGGGCAAGGGCGGCGATGCAGAACTTTGCTTTTTCGCACTACTTTACCATAAAAAATCTGCCTACCAAACTTTCTTGCACCGCAATCGGATTTGTCAAAGCTGCTGCAAGGCACAAAAATATATCTAAAAGTGATCGAACTTACTCAGTTGTGATGCTAAAATCCAAAAATGAAAAAATTAACTATAACTGAAGCAGCCAAAATTAAAGGTGTAAGCGCTTCTACCTTACGCAGGTGGGAAGCCGAAGGCAAACTAATACCAGAACGCACGGCTAACGGTCACAGACGGTATGACCTAGCTCATCTTCTCGGCTTAAAACCCAACGGCGCTTTAACCATAGCTTACGCTCGGGTTAGCAGTAACGACCAAAAAGATGATTTAGACAGACAAAAACAAGTTTTGGAATTGTTTTGTGCATCTCACGGCTGGCAATTCCAAATCATTGATGATGTGGGTTCTGGGGTTAATTACAGTAAGCGGGGTTTACAAAATCTCATTCGGGCGATCGCAGACAATCAAGTAGAAAGGCTGGTATTAACTCACAAAGACAGACTGCTGAGATTTGGTTCGGAACTAATTTTTAATTTGTGCGAACACTTTGGGACAGAGGTAGTGATTATAAATCAAACCGAAAATGCTAGCTGTGACGAGGATTTAGCTAAAGATATACTAGAAATAATCACTGTTATCTCCTCCCGCCTTGATGGCAGCAGGAATCCCAAAAACAAGCGCATCGTTGAAGAACTTAAAGCAATTGGCGATAAACTCTAATCAATACACCAGTTTACAAAGCTCGTCAGTTAGAGCTTCTCAATTCCTATTTCCCCATTACCAATTAACAATTATCTGCGCAGATCTCATGAAATCAAAAACTGCTATATGTACGACATTAAAAGTAAACTAACAATAAAAATATGCCCGCGTTCGCATCGAAGATTTCAACGCGAGCACAACGATAGACTGCCATAAGTTGGCGGCTATTTCAGGGAGTTTTTCTGAATAAAGGCGTGAATTAGCTGATAAATAGCTAATCTAGGAAATGAAAGCTGAATTGGTCGCTCCCTTCGCACGCTTTACAGTTTGGTAGTCTTGGCTCCAGAACCCCCACCATAACCACCGTAGCCACCCTCAATTCTGTTGTCCAAGCTAGTTTCCTTAACAAACCCGGTGTAAGCTTCCATCCCGTGTTCGCCGATATCCAAACCTTCAGCCTCCTCTAAAGCAGAAACGCGGATACCTAGCAAAGCTTTGAGTGCGGCCCAAAAAATCGTACTCAGCAGCACGGTCATCCCGGCTACACAGATAATGCCGACCAACTGCGCCCAGAGTTGACCGAAGCCTCCGCCCACGAGCAATCCGGCTGCCGGACCTGTGGTATAAAGTCCAGTTGTAGGCCCGTCCGCAAACAAGCCAACCGCCAGAGTTCCCCAGATGCCGCAGACTAAGTGAACTGAAGTTGCGCCTACAGGGTCGTCAATTTTCAAGTTGTCGAAGAAAGTTACTGCGAAAACTACCAGGATACCGGCGATCGTGCCGATAATGGCAGAGTTGGGGACATTGATCCAAGCGCAGCTAGCTGTTACCCCGACTAAGCCGGCGAGGATGCCGTTGATAATCATCGAAAGGTCGGGTTTACCCAAGTACAGCCAAGCAGTAATCGTTGCAGCAATTCCCCCGAAGGCGCCGGCGGTGTTAGTGGTGATGGCAATGTGGGCGATCGCATTTGGATCGACTGCCATTGTCGAACCGGGATTGAACCCGAACCAACCCAACCACAGAATCAAACAGCCCAGGGTGGCAATGCTCATATTGTGTCCCGGCATCGCCACAGTATCGCCGTCGCGGTACTTGCCCAGCCGCGGCCCCAAAAATGCCGCTCCCATCAAAGCAGCCCAACCGCCTACCGAGTGAACCACTGTCGAACCGGCAAAATCCCAGAAGCCTGCTTTTGCCAGCCAGCCACCGCCCCAAATCCAGTGTCCGGTAATTGGGTAAGCAATGCCTACTAGCAGCAAGCTAAAAATTAAGAAGTCAATGAATTTAACTCGCTCTGCAACTGCTCCCGAAACGATCGTTGCAGCCGTTCCCGCAAAAACTAATTGGAAAAAGAATTTAGCGTTAAGAGGCACTCCCGTCCAGTTTAAGGAGTTGAAAATGCCTTGATAAGCGTCTCCTGTGGCGGGGCTGTTGTCCGCCACATTCCACAGAAAAAATCCGCCGCTGGTGCCGATAAAACCGTTGCCGTTGCTGAACATTAATGCAAAGCCGATCGCCCAAAATGCGATCGTAGAAAGCGCAAAAACAATCAAGTTTTTGGACAGCACGTTCACTGCATTTTTTTGGCGGCAAAAACCGGTTTCCAACATACCGAAACCCGCGTTCATAAAGAACACTAGCATCGCCGCCACCATGACCCACATGGTATCCATGCCCACCTTAAGGCTTGCTAATTGTTGCTCGGTGGTTGGCGCGGGAGCTGTTTGGGCTACGGCCGCATATCCCCAAACCAAGACGATGATTGCTGCTAAAGGTATGCAAGCTTGCCAACTGGGAGTGAGGCGGGCGATCGCCCGTGGTAACTTCTTCAACCTGTTGACTTTCGTAAAAAATTTAGCTGCTGGCAAATTGAAAGCCTCTCGCCTGACTTGTTTCGACTTTTTCTTTCCGACAGTCATTTTAATCACTTTTACCCTCTTTACGGCTAGTAAGCTCAGCAATATTCGGAAAACTTTCCAATCTTACTACAAAAGTTTATGGATTATTTGTTGAGATTGAGATAGTTATGATAGCCTAGCTGTTCTAATTGATTTTGTTTTTTCAGTACAGATTCGGACAAATTTTTGCGGTAATCCAAGACTCGCTCTAGTAATTCCGGCTGATGAGCTGCCAGTATCTGAACTGCCAGCAAGCCAGCATTCTTAGCGTTGCCGATCCCCACTGTTGCTACGGGTATCCCGGCTGGCATTTGCACGATCGAGTACAGCGAATCTAGGCCTTGCAGGTGGCGGCTCGGTACAGGCACGCCAATTACTGGCAAGGGCGTTAAAGATGCTACCATACCCGGGAGATGCGCTGCTCCCCCGGCTCCTGCAATAATGACTTTCAAGCCTCGTTGGTGCGCGGTTTGGGCGTATTCCACCATGCGATCGGGGGTGCGGTGCGCCGAGACTATCGCCACGGAGCAAGCAACACTGAATTCTTCGCAAACTGCGATCGCATCTTTCATGGTTGGCAAATCCGAATCGCTACCCATGATAATTCCAACTGTCGCTTGATTCATAAAATTTTCAGATTTGAGATTTCCGATAAATGCTAATTTTAAATGATTGCGTTAACTCCAATTTAGATATTTTGTACCCAAACTGACCCTTAAAAGCAATTTGACCACAAGCCGCTGTCTGAGCCACCCTGGAGCCAGCAAAAAGCAAAAAGCTCCCCCTCCTCATAGCCACCCACCGGATTTATACGTAGCGAATATTAAATCTAAAATCTAAAATCTAAAATCTAAAATCGGATGACTGAAGCCAAAACCCTACCTGCCGCCCGCACAGATATTCTCAATGTTCGCCTCCCCGGTTGCAAGGATTTGCAGATGCTTGCTGTTGACGAAATGGGCATCATTCAAGAAGTTTGGCCGATGGACGCCGTATTTAAACGGATTTGTCCTCCCGATTTGCAAGTGCTTGATGTAGCAGGCGATTGGCTTTCTCTCGGCGGTGTTGACTTGCAGATTAACGGCGCCCTAGGTTTTGCTTTTCCCGATTTAGAAAGCAAGCATATTGAAATGTTGCCGAAAATTTGTCAATTTTTGTGGAATCAGGGAGTCGATGCTTTTTTGCCGACTTTGGTGACAACTTCGCTGGATAAATTTAGGCGATCGCTCTCGACTATAGCTGATTATATCCGCACTGTACAAACCGCTGCTCCGGCAACAATTAAGCCTAAAACAGCGGAAATTCTCGGTGTTCACCTCGAAGGCCCTTTTCTCAACCCCCAGAAGCGAGGAGCTCACCCAGTTGAGTTTTTATTACCGCTCACTATAGAAAATGTCAAGCAAGTTTTAGGAGATTGTGCCGATATTGTCAAAATAATTACTTTAGCGCCGGAGTTAGACAGCACTGGCGAAGTAATTTCCTATTTGCAAAGTTTGGGAATTTCCGTGAGTCTCGGACACTCTCAAGCGACGGCAGAGCAAGCCCAACAAGCATTTGAGCGGGGAGCTTCAATGGTAACTCACGCTTTTAATGCGATGCCGAGTTTGCACCACCGAGAACCGGGTTTGTTAGGAGCGGCGATTGTTCATCCTAGCGTAAAATGCGGTTTAATTGCTGACGGGAAGCACGTTTCTCCGACAATGATTGATTTTTTTCTGCGCGCTGGTAGGTATGAAAAAGGCGTTTTTTTAGTGAGCGATGCTTTGGCTCCTTTGGGTTTGCCTGACGGTGTTTATCCTTGGGATTCCAGACAAATTGAAGTCAGAAAAGGTACAGCTTGGGTAAGATTAGATTACCACTCGCCTCTGGAATCTGCTACTTTGGCAGGTACAACTCTGCCACTGTTGGCGGGAGTGCAGAATTTGGTGGAGTGGGGGATTTGCGATGCCGAAAGTGCGATCGCCCTGGCAACTGAATCTCCGAGAAGGGCGATCGGAATTTCTGGAATTATGGGCAAATCGGCAACTCAATTGTTGCGCTGGAATTTAAATGCGACGACAAAGGAATTGACTTGGCATCGACTTTTTTAGCCTGTTATACCATTCTAAATTAAAGAATTGAAAAAGAAGGAATCCGCGAACTGGTATTACTCGATAGATTTCAGATTTTAGATGTGCCGTTTTCATGGAAAATCTAAAATCTGTACTTGCAAGTTGCACATTTTCGGAACCGGATTGCTATATAATATCTAACCGTTGGCAATAACTCAGCAGCAGGCAGATCGATGAATTTGGTAGACGACAAGACTATAGTTAGACAGTATTTTAACTCGACGGGCTTCGATCGCTGGCAGCGAATTTACGGCGAGGGCCAAGTCAATAAAGTTCAGCTAGACATCCGCACCGGGCACCAGAAAACGGTGGATACAGTCATCGAATGGCTGCAAGCTGATGGCAATTTGTCCGGGCTTTGTGTCTGCGATGCTGGCTGCGGTGTTGGATCTCTGAGCATTCCTCTGGCTGACGCTGGGGCAATTGTTTGCGCTAGCGATATCTCGGAAAAGATGGTAGCAGAAGCTTACGATCGATCGACAGCAGTTCCCGGCAAGCTCTACAACATCTCCTTCGCCGCCCAAGATTTGGAAGCTTTAACGGGCAAATTCCACACAGTGATTTGTTTGGATGTCCTAATCCACTATCCTCAAAATAAGGCTGCAGAAATGATCGCTCACCTAAGTTCGATCGCCGAATCGCGACTAATTCTTAGTTTTGCACCGAAAACTTTAGCACTCACCGCCCTCAAAAAAATTGGTGAACTTTTCCCAGGCCCCAGCAAAACTACCCGCGCTTACCAGCACCGCGAAGCTGATATTATCAAAATCCTAGAAAGCAATGGTTTTGTTATTAACAGAACAGCGATGACTAGCACTAGCTTTTACTATTCTCGCTTGCTGGAAGCTGTGCGGAAATAGGTTAAAAATATCTGCAAAAAAGCTAATTTATCATCAGCCTAGGGTGCGCCCCGCGCACCTTCTCTTCCCAGAGTTAGGCCAGTGAACATCTCTACTATGCGATTGCTTCGCGGAGGCTCGCAATTACAAGTAAGGTACGCACAGCGCACATTAGATATCAACAATTAGATGTTTTTCCCTCCTGCTTTTTTCTTTTTTCTTCTTCATTCTTCATTCTTCATTCTTCATTCTTCCTGACATCCGTTACATCCGTTGCATCTTGTACAGTGCTCGTTGCCGAACTTCCTTCTTCCCAATTCAATAAATATTATGTCAACGCTAATTTTAATTCGCATTTTTATAGCAACGGCAGCAGTATTCGGAGGTTTATCCGTTGCAGGCGGTGCTTTCGCCTCTCACGCTTTGAAAAATCAATTAAGCGATCGAGCTTTAACCATTTTTGAGACCGGCGCCCGATATCAAATGTACCATGCCCTGGCTTTATTACTCGTCGCTTTACTCCTGAGCCGCGCTCAAGAGTCTCAAACATTTTTTGCAGTCGCTGGATGGGCTTTTATTGCGGGTACAATCATCTTTTCAGGCAGTTTGTACGCCCTGAGTTTGAGCGATATCAAATGGCTGGGTGCAATTACGCCACTGGGGGGAGTTGCTTTTATTGCCGGTTGGGGATGTTTGGCAGTCGCAGCTTTTAGTTTTAAATAGGCAATTGGTAAATTTGAGGCACTTCCCAATTCCCAATTCCCAATTCCCAATTATCTAATTTTCAAAAACATCGCTGGAAAACATTTCAGTCAGAGTACGCAAGTAAGGTACAAATACAGTTAAATCTTCAGCCGGAAGCCGCTCGCATATTTCCCAAAATAAAATCAGCAGCATATCCTGCACTAACTCCCAACTTACATGAAGTTTGGGGTACAACATCACGCAAATTGGAAACAATTCTTGCTGTACCGGGTGAATGTTACCTTCCAAAACGCACCAGCACAAATAGCTTTGAAAAATCTCGACATCCCGGATACCAGAAATTTTTACCTCGCGATCGCTCAAATACCCGCTGCTACTGCGGTATCCTTGATGCTGGGAACTAGCTCGATCGTACACTGCACTAGCAATCTGAGTCGTTTGTTGCAATAAATGCTGAACGGCTAATAGAGCTCTTGAATTCGGGGGGTGATTCGCCGCAGCCTCGTTAATCTCTCCGTAGGGAATGTGCAGGTAGTCGTCTACAACTTTTAAGTAGGGCGCAAATTCCGTTCGCTCTGACTCTGAAAGACATCCTAACAAGATTTTGCTAGTGTATTGAAACTCCATTGTCACAAATCCCAGCACTAACGGATCTGTCTTTGAGTATTTTCGCCTCACTTTAATAATATCCTTTCCCACCAGCACTGACAACCGGAAAACAGGTTCTCTATCCGCATAAGCGTCTATTGCTTTCTTATATAAGGTGCGAGAATCGGCGGCAATTTCTAAAGAATTAATTAAACTTGGATCGATAGCGTGTCCCTCTATTTGTTTCTCTAAAAGAGCTTCTACTCTACTCCAAGCTATCTCGCTGGCTAATTTCAGGGTACCTGTCAATTTGTCAACTATTTGGGCTCTATTTCCCTCAAAATTAGTTAAATCGAGGCTTGAGAGAATTTGGCGTGACGCTTGGTTCTCTCGTGTCGCAACTGTACTGTAATATTTTTTTGCCCAGCTAACTGCGAAGGAAGAAACGCTGACACCTTTAGCTTTTGGGAGTTTGTCAGCTTCCGATCCGGTAATACCTTGAGACGCCTGAGTTGCGCCCTGTTGAAGTTGGTCGGCTGCTGGTAAAGATTTTGAAGATATTTGTGAAATACCCGTCATGATAAACCTCGTTTTTTTATTAAGTCGCACCCTATGGATTCCTCTAAATTTTAATGTTGTTAACTACAATTTTCTGCATTTGTACGCTGACAGTCATCAGCCATTACGCTTAAAGCTATAAGCCATTTGGCTCGACTGCCTGCATCTTTTATAAGCTGCACGTTAATAACATTATTTATTGTGCGATCGATCACTATTACCCTGTGATCGCGACCCTAATGTATTTTTTTGACGTATCAAAGAAGGCTGGAAATAAATTTAATTTGTCTTAAAAGCTGAAAATTAAAGTTAAGTCTGCTTAAAAAAAACTGCTGCTTGAAATACCTGATCTTTATTTTGGATCGCTTTGGTTGAGCGCCTTCGTTTCTTCAAGAAGCTAGGCTACAGCACGATCTAGGGGTGACTTTAGTTAATTTATTTGTATAGCTGAATTAAAAATGTATTTTGAGTCTGGCGATTGTTAGGAAATCCTAACAAATTTAACGATCGGCTTTTCTAAATAAAAAATTAAATTTGAGATGAGGATGAGATTTATGTGCATTTCGTTAAGGCCATTGCCAGGGCCGTTTTTTGCGATCGGTTTTTTAGCTTCCCCGTGAAGCGAAGCTATCCCGTAGGGAATCGCCCGCAATTGATCGTGGTCCATTCGATCGGCAAACAACCCTTCAAAATTAGAATTAGCGAGTGACTCGCCCGATCTCTCCCACTTTTTGCCCACTCTGACTGGTTCGATCCCGGAGGCCGGAGGCCCAAGCCTGCCCCTACAACGATAGGATTAGGTTGATGCGGGCCCCACGGGCGATCGATCCTCACAAACAGCACGGCCAGTATGTCTTTAAGGCTATGCGTTCGGGTAGGATTAGTAGGACGAGAGGAAGTGGATAAAATGAGCGCTAGCAGCAATTCAACAGAAATTAAGTTCGGAACCGATGGGTGGCGGGGACTGATTGCCCATGACTTTACTTTTGCCAACGTGCGAAAAGTCACCCGGGCGATCGCCAGTTACCTAGAAACCGCTTACACCAAAGACCGTCCAGTTCTAGTCTCCTACGATACCCGCTTTCTGGCAGACGAATTCGCCCGCACTTCGGCGGAAGTATTGGCAGATTTGGGATGGACTGTGAAAGTGGTCGATCGAGATTGCCCCACACCAGTCATCGCCTACAGCGCCAAGCATCTCAACTCGGCAGGAGCCCTGATGTTCACTGCTTCGCACAATCCCGCACCTTACTGCGGCATCAAATATATCCCCGACTACGCGGGCCCGGCAACCCCGGAAATTACTGATACAATTGTGGCAAATATTGCTAGTGCTTCTGATGCCCCAGCCAAAGGCAGCCACAACGATAAAATCTCCAGTTTTGACCCCAAACCTGAATATCTGAAGTTTCTTTATACTTTGATCGATGTGGAGCGGATTCGCTCTGCTAAGTTGAAGGTGAAGTACGACGCTCTCTACTCGACTTCTCGCGGCTATCTCGACGGCGTTTTGGAACACTGCGGCTGCGATGTCGAAAGTTTTCATACCTACCGCGACGTGCTGTTTGGGGGCGGAATGCCCGAACCCAAGGGGGAACAGTTAGTTGAGTTGGTGGAAGCTGTTAAGAAGGATTCGGCGGATTTGGGTTTAGCTACCGATGGCGATAGCGATCGCTTTGGTATTGTTGACGAGTTGGGAAATGTCTTGACTCCAAATACTGTACTGTTGCTGCTGGCGCGTCACTTGGTTAAGAATAAAGGATTGACTGGGGCGATCGTCCGTACAGTCGCAACTACCCACTTGCTGGACAATTTGGCCGCCAAGTACGGTTTAACAATCTACGAAACCGCAGTCGGTTTTAAATACATCGGCGAAAAAATGCGCGAAACTGCGGTGCTCATCGGTGGCGAAGAATCTGGCGGTTTGAGCGTTTTGGGTCACATTCCCGAAAAAGACGGGATTTTGGCTGATATGCTAGTTGCTGAGGCGATCGCCTATGAAGGCAAACCGCTTTCTCAGCTAGTCGAAGAAGCCATTAAAGAAGCCGACGGCCCCCTGTACAACAAACGTTTGGACTTGCACCTAGAAGAAGCCCACAAAGCAGCCGTTTTGGAATCTTTTACCAAGAATCCCCCCACAGAAGTAGCAGGTATCGGCGTTAAGGAAATCGGCCGCAAAGACGGAATTAAACTTTATCTTGAAGACGGTGGCTGGGTACTGCTGCGGCCTTCGGGAACCGAACCCTTGATGCGCGTTTACATGGAAACCAATTCTGTGGAAAAAGAAAGCCAAGTTGCCCAACACATGGAAAAGGTAATTTCCCAGTTAGAACCTGTTTAAATTTCTACCTATTCCAACGGGGGTTTTTCCCCTAGCACTTGGGATTGTGAGGTGCGCCAAGCGCACCTTACGTATTTTTTATAACTCTGGCAAAGCCTCTGAACATTAATCGTCGATACTGCTGGGCCAGTTATATATTTGGTAAGGATTCAGGTCGAAAATTGAGGTATCAAAGATGGAGCGTGCAAATCAGGGTTGACTATGGCTTTTATGGCTTGCTCAAAAAATTGAATAACGGAACGTCCTTGGCGACGACAGGTTTGGATAACAGTCAATAAATTGGCAGTATGTTGGAACCGTTCCATTGAACGGGAACCGCCACTGACTTTTCTTTTTGTGACCGCTCTCACGTAGCGTTCGTTCTGCAAGATTATTATCAGGAGGTATCTCTGGGTGGGCTAG
The DNA here is from genome assembly GCF_036701435.1 of Microcoleus sp. Pol12A5. Taxonomy (NCBI): domain Bacteria; kingdom Bacillati; phylum Cyanobacteriota; class Cyanophyceae; order Oscillatoriales; family Microcoleaceae; genus Microcoleus; species Microcoleus sp. Pol12A5. The sequence continues at coordinate 18,869 of NZ_JAUBQU010000065.1, read as the reverse complement.
AAAATACCACCATTGGTGTGCTTTGTTTTGTAACGAGCGTAAAAGCTTACCTGCTTCCCCTCTGGCTTTACTAATCCATTCACTAATGTACGAATTAACTTTGGCTTGAAAGTCAGATGCCCAACTAAAGAATTCAAGAATGTTTTGTGTTTGTTGGAATAAAGCGTAGTTTTTAAATGCTTCATCTATCAGGTTGACAAACTTTTCCCCAATTTCTTGGTTATTTAAGCCTGGAAGTTTAATCAGCTTCTTGAAGTGACGGCGTAAATGGGCCAAGCATTTCTGTTGGGCTTTGACATCATAGCCGTTATAGACAGAATAATCATCAGAACTAAGTACACCGTCGTACTTGCATCCCAGGATAGATTCTAATTCAGCGCGAGAACGAGTGTCTGCGGCGTGAAACAAGGCAAAGTCGGTGTTGGCAAAAATCCACAACCATTCTTTTACGCCTTTGATCGCCCAAGGTGTTTCATCGGAATGGATATTTGGCTGCGTCTGTTGTATCCACTCTTTGAGAGAGTTAACACTTTTATTAACTGCACTATCTATTCTTTCATTTGTGGTTACTAGGGTTCCTACCCCGATTTCTATTTGACCCAGTTCCCACAAAAGTTCTTGCTGCTTTTCATAAGGCAAATGCCCGTAATTATTTATCCACCCTAAAAAGGCTTGAAGTCTTATCCCGATATCTTGTCCAGGGACTATATCTGGTGACCAGTCTGCTGTTTTTTCCTTTCCACACTGCTGGCAAACACAAGTATGACGATGATATTCAACTATTTCTATTGGGCGTTCTACTAACTGTGCAACTTGTTGTATTTCAACTTTTATCGGTTCAAGTGAAAAACCACTCATCCCACAACACTCACAAAACTGTGGACGTAAAATTTCACACCTATCTACCCTTCCAAATCCTTTACGAGTTTTACCTGGATGTCCTGGTTGTCCTCCAGGCTTCCGTTTCGTCGTTTCACCCTCTTGATTATTTTCCTTTTGTTTCTTTTGAGATTTTTTGAGGAGATCCCCCGATGGGGGTTTCGATGATGTTTTACTATCTAAATCTCTACTGACCTTGAGTTTCTCTACTTCTTGTTCTAGTTCTAAAATTCTGGAGTTTAGTTTCTTTGTAGCGCTCGCCAGCTCGACAATGATGTTCACCAGTTTTTCGCGAGCCAACTGGAGAAGGGTTTCACGCTCTAGTTTCAGAAGCAGGTCTTTTTCCATAATTGTGATACTCCACCTCAAATGTCACACTTGTCAATACCCCCTTGACCTGAATCCTTACTATATTTGCAATACACTTGGATTTGTTTGAGTTTGGGGATTGTAAATTTATTTATGTTTGTTTAAGTTTTAATTAATTAAGAAAAGTTCTCTATTTTTTCTGTTTCTACTTGACTTTTCCCCTAATCTTATTGTAGATTATTATATAATGGGGTGTGTGCAAAAATAAAAATTTTCTACATAATTTTAATTATAAAAAAAGTATACAAGTTAAATTATTAGCCTGTCAACCGATTTATGAAAACAATTCCTCTGCTCGCCATTAGTTTTTTACTAGCAATTTTAGTAAGCGCGATCGGCATTATCTCAGTGCAGAACGCCGCCCCAGTATCCTTAAACTTTATCTTTTTTCAATCGATACAACTGCCGGTAGGAATAGTATTAGCAATGAGCCTGAGTGCAGGACTGATCGGAGGTGCGCTACTGCAACCGCTGTGGAACATTTCAGATTCCCAAAACTCACGTCCTAAATTTCAGGCAAATCCAGAAGAATCGGACACCGTACAATATTAAATAGATTTGATCCCTTAGAGGGAATATACCTGACCGTCAATCAGCAGCCGAGTAATTCCCTTAGCTCGCAAATAAGGCGCTGCTTTTTGCAGCATACTGCTGTCAGGAATCTTGAAAACCCTTTGATTGCGAGTAGCAAATCGGCGCGCCACTCGGTGATTGTCAAAAACTGCCAGGGTTTTCTCGCGAATTTCCGCCGCCGGAATTTGACCAAGTTCGCCAAAAGCTTTTAGAGGTCTGGTGATTAACTCGGCTGCCCGATCGACCACCAAATAACAAATTTTGGGCATAGATGCTTCACTTAAAGGCAAAACTTGAATTAGTCCTGTTCCCCGAAGCTCGATCAACTCGCCCGACGATAGTGAACCCAGGAGACTGCCTTCAAACAGAGAGTCTTCATCCTCTACATCTTCGTCGAAGTCGTCATCTAAATCGTCTTCATCATCCTCATCCTCGTCGTCCTCGAAATCCCTAAAGTCTTCACCTGCCAGCAGCCCTTCTGCTGGCAGCATTGCCTTTAGTTCACCAGTCACAACAGCGCGGTGGCTTTGATCTGCAATATTGGCTGCTTTGGCATCTGGCAAATCAGAAACATCCAAATCCGACTCTCTATTCCCTCGAATTTCGAGTTCTGCAACTGGTTCAGGGACTGATCCAGAACGCTTTCGGATTGTCGGTCTCGAATTTGAGGCTGACTGCAGGACAGGGGCTGACTCCGACAGGGGAACAGCTACAGGATTGATTGCGGCATCTGCTGACGACTCAGTAGTCGCCTCTGTGGGTTCAGAAACACTGCTGCGATCGGACAAACGCTTTTGTTTTTGCTGGACTAGAAATTCGTATTCCGGCTCCGACAAAGCACCCTGAAGGATGCGCCTCACAGTCGAACTGCTCACTCCGTAGCGCTTTGCCAGAGTGATAGTATTCTCGTTGGACTGTCGGTACAGCCTGATGAGTTCGCGTTTGTCTGAATCGGAGAGTTTTGTAGGCGTCATGCCAAGTTTCCCAGCAAAAAGACGTGAAAAGACGCAGGCTAGCGGTCAGCGAACTGTGATTCTTCGTTTTCGATTTCAAGCTCAGAGATGCCGACAAGGGCAAAAAAGCTTTCGCATCCCCATCGCTTGCAAAAGCAACCCCAATCTCCAATCCCTACGCTGCGCGACGAGTGCGCCTGCTCTGGCGAGAACGGGTTGAGATGTCATGTTCCAAGATAGCTCCAATTCCGAACAGGATGGCGCTGAAAACAAAAAAGACTTCCAGCAAACTGCCGCTTTGATAACTACCCTCAGCCTGAGTATCGCGCCATTTAAAGTACATATCTGCGATGTAAAGCGAAAAAGTTGCAGCCGCAATCATTCTCCAAGATTGGGAAAAACGTCCTCCCCAAAATGCCAGCAGCAGTGCCGTAGCAATAATTAGCAGAAAAACGTCCCCAACGATGTAAAACAAATTTATTGCGTTTTTGTGAGGCGCCAGTTGCTTGTCAAGTGCCATCACCCATGCCGGAGCTTTGATTTCTGCTGCTGCTTCTTCTTCCTGGAGTGCGGATGCAGGATCGGTCGCTGTTGCTCCTTTTGCCTGTATCTTGGACGAATTTTCCAAACCCGGCGCTCTTTCTGTGGCAGCGGTTGCTGGTGCAGATGTCACTACTTCTTCTTGAGTGGCTGCCGGAGCCATTCCTAGCTGGGCCCTCCAAGAGTCAGGTGCAGCAACCCAGATAGCTACCGCAATCCCAAAGGCTGCAATTCCCGCTAACAAACCCCACTGCCAAATTTCTAGATTCAGTCGCTTGGAAGTCACAGCTACAACCATGCCCCCGATCAGGACTACATAGCTGCCCAGATAAAACGCATCTGCGGGAGACACGTCCGGGTCTAACCCGAAATAGAGTTCCCAAATCCCGAACAGGACGCCGGCTATGAAATAGAACAGCATCCCCAGACCTATGCCCAGCCAGACGTTGCGCCCACTGACCATGTGGGGGCTTTGCCAGTTTCTAAAACAGACTAAAGCCGCCCCGAAATATGCTCCGCATTCAAAAATATAAGTGCCGATCGAGTACCAAAGAGGTAAACCCTCTTCTGCTGAGAGGGGGACGCTGAACAGCAAAAAGAACAGCAGCGCCATTACAGCCCAGACAATGCCCGCAATCACTAGGGTCTGAGCTGACAGTAAAGATGAAGATGTAGATGACTTTTCTGAAGTGCTACTCATAGGGATTCCACGAGACCTAACTAGCGGTTGAACGCACCCCATCTCAATCTTTGATTGTAGATGAGGATTCTTTCGCCAAAAAACCTTAAAAAACCTTGCTCTGACGCTTCCGGAATAACTGGCGTCCTCAGTGTGTAGTCGGGACTTGGAGCCTCGTACACTCTAGAAAGACTAAGCAAGAATAATATCTATTTACTAATTCAATAAATTAGTCGTTAGTCGATCTTGTACCCGGAAATATAATGATAGAAATACGGTATATGTCTCCACCCTTAAGGTTTTTACAGTACCCAATCTATCTCTGAAATTCTAACCTTAAAGGTTGAGGTATCGGTTTTTTGGCTTTCACACTCCCCCACTCATATAAATAATTCGGGGTGGGGACTGCGATCGAAACTTAGTTAAATTGCCAGACCATAGGTGGCATCCAAACCGAATCAACAATTTGGTTGGTCAATACAAGTTGGCAACCCAACCTGTATATCCCCTACCCCCTACAGTGCAATTATCTAAGCTAAATTATCTCAGTCCAATTGTCTGAGCAATTGTCAAAGATTTTCTATCCTACGATCCACAATTTGTTCAGGGCTGATTGTTTCAGCCAATCTAGAAACTGAGTCCGATCCGGGGCTGGCATATCTTGCAGCACATCGCTGACTCCCTCAGCGAAGTCCGTATTGCCAAAATATGATTTCCCCAAACGGTGGAGTTCTTGCAATAAAGTTTTGAGATGTTGCTCTTGCCAAGCAGGCACCTTGTGATTTTGCAAGGGACTAACGGTTAGCCAATTTTTGATCGCATCAGGGGAGTCTGCCTGGGGGAAGTTTCCCTGCTGAAATACCTTGGCGATATCTTTCTGAAACGATGTGGCTTGCCTTGCGCCTAAGAGGTCTTCTACATCGAAGTAAACAGCTTGGAGAAGCAGCAGACAACCCTGCGCGAACAGCGGTGCTTTGGCTGCTTCATTACCTGCCGGTTCTTCACCGGCAAGCTGATCTAAACGGACTTTTCCCCAGACGCTATATCGATCCGGCTCTTCTAGCAGAACACAGGCTTTGCCTCGGTTGTCGGTTAAGTCCCGCCACAAGGCTCTGGCGTCTTCTGCTTGCTTGCCGTTGAAGGCGCTGATTAGGCGAAAAGTCTGCCCCTGATAATTGAGAATGGGAATTTGTTGATCCCGTTTTGGGTGTTGAAAATTGGTTATTTCAACATCCTGCCGTTTCAGAATAAACATGACACTGCGATTTGACTCCTGTCATGGCCGAGGTGCTGTGCTTTTGACACTCCCCATGCCTAAAGGCGAGGGGATTCTTGATTCAGCGAGTCCACTTAAATTAGCAGGATTGCTCCCGATCACCCAGAGATGGTTCTCTCCTCAAGCGTTCCGATACTTTTTTGCTAACCAATGCTAACAAGTATCTAAGCTGAGATTGTCTCTCAACCTTGCGTATCAATCAATGCACGAAGGAAAATCCCCCGCCCACAATTTACAACTGCTGTACTGGCAACGCTTGATTTTCGCGCTCGTGCCGAGCGGTCGATTGACTGTTTTGCTTTGATGCCGTAGAGGAAGCTTATATAGAGGCTCCGTACCATCAGGGATTTTCACCTGAGTCTTTCAATCTAGTTCTACCACATTTTTATTAAATATCAAGTCGAGCAGAATGTTAGCAAACATAACTAAACATCAGCCAATTAGTCATTCTGTCTCAACTCATACCTAAGATTAGGGGACGATCTCTGGTTTTTCGCTAAGGCGGTCAGCGTTTTAGGCTTTGTCACTAGGGGATGTTAACATAACCGAAATCTGGAAAAAAGCACCTGTGACTCTTGTCCAGTCTGAGCTGGGTCTTAATTTGGGGAGAGATGCGATCGACCAAATATTTGGGTTTTACCTCGACCTCTACATACTTTACCCGAGTTCTCGTCCTACCTAGTTTTGATTGTAAATTTACAATTGTGCTGTTTGCAGGTGAGTCCCTCCAATTTTTGTCAGATACAGTCTTGGAGGCACAGAAACTCTCATAACCTTGGTTTTTTTCCCGAACCATCCCGCTGCACGCCAGATTTTTGTAGATCAAAGCGGTTTCTGCATAAGTCATCACATAATTTACTTGCTCGATCGCACACTGCACCTATACAATAATGTTGTTAGGAATTTTTGAGTTGGGTGCGTAACTCAGTTGGATAGAGTAGCTGCCTTCTAAGCAGCGAGCCGCAGGTTCAAGTCCTGCCGTACCCGTTACACAAAATTAATGATATCAAGGGTTTCAGCACTTTTATACCGCCAAGGAAAGAGCGGCTGAGATCTTATGTGCTTCGGATTTGTTTCCGATGCCTGAATCGGAAACAAATCCGAAGCAAAAGCCCCGCCTGCCAAACTGGGCGAATCTTCCTGCTTCAGGGCGCTCGACACTGATACCCTTCTGAGTACATTCTTGACACAGCCGATGTGATATCATAAAAAGTCTATTGTGTCAATAGTCTATATCCTGTGATGTTCAAACAGCACCAGCAGCAGGTTGTGGGCCGAGTAGCCCTCAGAGGTTATCCTTAGTAATCAGGCTAGTTTCCGATAGGTTTGGATATGTTCCCAACAACTCTCTTTCATATTCCCCAAAATTTAATGCTATTACTCGACCGCAGCGCGATCGACAGATTAAAGCCCTTATTGGCGCAAGCAACCGGAATGCCTATAGTTGCATCGGAAAATACGGCAACAATTGCGCTCGTATTGGTTGCTCTGGGAATTCTGGGTTGGGGATTTTATCGCGCCAGACCTTTTGGCAAACTGGGAATTTTGGCTTGGTTGCAGTCTGTTGCGCTGATGAGTCCCTGGCTGCTGTTCTTTGGTTTGTTCGCCGCCGGAATTTACCTCAATCTAGTTGCGGTATTGTTGCTGCTCGTGGTCTCCACGGGATTGTACATTTATCTGGGCCGGCAATTGCGTAAGGCTGCATCCGATACAGTTCTCCCGCGCCCGGATACTGCTGAGGTAAAGTCCCAAAGCGATGCTTTCTCCGCTCCTGAGTCGCAGCGACCACCAGGCCAAGAAACCATTAAAATCGTCACTTCCTCGCCTGCGAATAATGAATCAGAAATAATTCCCGTTCCAGTGGAAGACCTCAAGGCAATTAAAGGCATATTTGGAATTGATACTTTCTTTGCCACAGAAACGATTCCCTATCAAGATGGGGTAATCTTGAAAGGCAATCTCCGGGGAGACCCAGAACAAGTACACTCACGTTTGACGGCAAGTTTGGAAGAAAGATTAAACGATCGCTACCGCCTATTTTTAGTAGAAAATCAGGACGATAAGCCGATAGTTATTATCTTGCCCAGCACCAACGACCCGCAGCCAACAACCGTGTCTCAAAAAATCCTAGCCGTCGTGCTGCTGCTGGCAACAATTGCTACTAGCTTAGAGACAGGCGGTTTGCTGCTAGGTTTCGATTTCTTTAACTCGCTGGCTAGATATCTAGAAGTTCTGCCAATTGCAGCCGGAATTTGGGCGGTTTTAGGCTCTGGCGAAATTGCTCGCCGAGTGCTGGCCAACCAGTACAAAGTTCGCTTGAGTTGGCCGTTTTTTATACCAACTTTGCAGATAGGTTGTTTTGGAGCGATCGACCGTTTTGAGTCGCTGCTGCCCAACCGTAAAGTTTTGTTTGACATCGCTTTTGCCGGGTCAGCGGCTGGGGGAATAGTTTCTCTGCTAATGCTGGTAACGGGTTTGCTGCTGTCTCACCCCGGCAGTCTGTTTCAAATTCCCGCAGAATTTTTTAAGGGATCTGTTTTGGTGGGAACTTTGGCAAAAGTGGTTTTGGGTTCGGGGTTGCAGCAGCAGATAGTTGACGTTCACCCGCTGGTAGTTATCGGTTGGTTGGGCTTGGTAATAACGGCAATTAATTTAATGCCGGCGGGACAGTTGGACGGGGGTAGAATTGTGCAAGCCATCTACGGTCGGAAAATAGCAAGCCGCGCTACTTTGGCGACGTTTGTGGTGCTGGCGATAGCTTCTTTAGTGAATCCTTTGGCCCTGTACTGGGCGATCGTGATTCTGATTTTACAGCGGAATCTGGAACGGCCAAGCCTCAACGAGCTGACTGAGCCTGACGACGCTCGCGCGGCTTTGGGTTTGCTAGCTTTGTTCTTGATGATTGCTGCCCTGTTGCCGTTGACTCCGGCTTTGGCGGGCCGTCTGGGCATCGGGAACTAACAGTAGTCTGGCATCTTTGGTAATAGGCTCTTGGGTTGCGGTAAATTAGTGGAATCTAGGAATTGACCGATCGAACTGGGGAACTGAAGGGCGATCGGGTTCCTAACTACTAATTTCCAATTAAGACCGCCGCCCAGGGCAATTTATCTACTACCAAAAGTTGATTTTTTTATAACCCAAAATTTGTTTAAACTTGATCGATTAAGTTTAAATAACTTATCTGAGCCTATAGGATAAAGTCATGGCTAATCAACTTCCTCCTGTATTGGTAACTTTTGATGCAGATGTTTTAATGACTGGCAGAACCCAAGTGTGGCAAGAATATGCCAAGGTGGGAACTTGCTATATCCCGGAAGTAGTGTACGACGAAATAGATCGTCTGACCGGGCAAGCGGTGGAAAAAGAGCAAGAGCAAGTAGCTAGAGAGTTTATGCGATTTTTTGCCGACAGTGGCTGGATTGCAACTGACGCTCAGGAAACACACCGAGCTCTCGAACCTTCGATCAAAAATCAAAGCAAGCCAGCAATGCTGGTAGTGGCGACGGCTCAGTGCGTTTACGGTTTGGCGACCGAACACCCGGAGGCATTGGTGATTTTTGTGTCCAACAGCCAGCCTCTGCTGAAGCGGCTGGCTTCTGTAGGCGCTACGAATCTCTGCGGGATTACCGGGGCGATGCTGTTAAATTGGGCGAGGAAAGGAGAACGCCCGCCTGCAGCGACTCAGCAATTGCAAAGTTTGATGCGTACCCTCGCCGAACGCAAATCGACTCAGCGCCCTAACAGCAGAATTCAGGATGCTGCTGTTGGTCAAACGGGGGCTTCTGTTAGCAAGTTAACGGGAACCCGTGGCGCTTCTGAATTGAAGTCGGTCAGCAGTTTTACTAAAACTCATAAAACGGATTTGACTGAGAAGCGCAGTGCGAGTTCGCGACCCAAAACGCCGCGGCGCAATCGCGAGGAGTCGAGAGATTACGAGCCGGCTGTATATCGCATAAAACATATTACACCTCCGAAAAAAAGGAACAGCGGTTTTCTGTCTACTGTGTTCAATTTTTTGGGAGCGTTATTTTTCTTAACGGTAGCGGTAGGTATTTTGTGGCGAGTGTTCGATGTTAGGGGTTTTAGAAAGACTTTTGTGCCGGCTCTACCGCAGCCTGTGCAACAATTTGTTAAGTCGATCGACCCTAAATAATCTGCTTTTCTGAAAATATCACCTTCTGATCCGGCTAAGTTGTGCTTGCGGTCATCGTTAATCTTGCACCTTGGGAAACTGGGATAGCACGCTTGGTTGACAAATCGCTTCCCTCCCTTAAATATAGCGGTAAGGTTCTTGTGGCGTCCCCTAGGGTTAGAATTTCTAGTCTTAGTCCGCTGGGAATTTTCAACGGCTTATACAACAGAAGATGAACGCTTCACTTTGCCGCTCCAAAAATCCATCGCCATGCTGAAATGGAACGCAATCATTAGTGGATTAGCACTGGCTTTGGCGGGTTTTGCTTATGCTTTAGTATTTTTTGTACTTCTTCCCTTCAGACAGTACGATTATGCAGCACCACCTGGGGCAATAGCAATGGCGATCGCCCTTACTCTAGCCATGAATTGGCTACTATCTGCATCGTTGCTAACTGGCTGGAGTTGGGTGGCTGCATTATTTTGTTTTCAGATAGCCCTCATGTTTTTTGGTAGCGTGTTTCTGGAAGATGGGCTGTACCTGCCAAATTTGTTGTTTTTTGGAACAATGATGGTAGGATATACGAGCGTTTATACCAGTTTTTCACAACAAAAAACACTGGCAACTGTGGGTTTATGTACAGTATTTTTTCTAGCTTCAATGTACTTGTTTTTGATTGGTGGCTGTGCGATAAAAGGCAAAAATCCGTTTCAGGGTTCTTCTACCCAGATGCTGCCACTGTTGAACCAAAGGGTAGAAATTATCACCGACAATCCCAAACAATTGTATTTGAATGGCAAAACAGGCGAACTCACGCATATTAACCGTTATGAGGTGACAGTGAAACTAGATTCTGGAGGAGACGAGAGATTGATGTGGCCCTATGTCGATGTGTGGTGGCAGGATATTAAGGCTGCTAGCGAACAGAAATCGCAGTAATTTATCTCGTTTCCGCTGGCATCGGAATAATAAAATCGAGTCAATACTTAACACTAAACCATTCAGTTTTTCAGCCCAGAGTCAACAGTCAATAGTCAACAATCATGATGAGTGCAACCCGAATTTATATCATTTATTTAACGCGGGTGCTGTTCCTTCTAGAGGTCGAATAATGACTGGTTTATTAGTAGATTTTTGCTGAAAAAGTGCCTTGAGGGCCAACTCAAGATTTTCTGCCATGACGATGCGGTTTTCGTAGGCAGCAATAACTCTAATTAAAGTTGGCAAACTATTGCGTTCGGCTTCTAAATAAAGAGGTTCCACATACAATAAAGATTGTTCTATGGGAATTACTAATAAGTTTCCTTGAAGTGCTTTGGAACCCTGGCGATTCCAGAGAGATATTTGTTCGGAAATAATGGGATCTTGGTTAATTAAAGCTTCTATTTGTTCCGGACCGTAAACCAATCGCTGTTTGGGAAATAAATACAACAGCAATTTTCCGTACTCGCTACCATCCGATCGCCCTGCAATCCAAGCAATTAAATTATTGCGACTTACTGGTGTAAATGGGAGGAGCAAAATAAATTCTTCTGCTGTTTCCGTTGGCAGTTTTGTAATCAAATAATACGGTGCTACGGGCTGCTGTTCGCTGCCATAAATTTCATTGGGAACTCGCCACAAATCCTCTCGATTGTAAAATACTTGCGGGTCTTCCATATGATAAGTTAGCAAGCGTTCTGATTGAATGCTGAACAAATCTACTGGATATCGGATATGTTTTCGGAGAGCGGGAGGCATTTTGTCAAGGGGTTTGAAGAGTCCGGGAAAGATAGCAATCCAACTGTTAATAATCGGATCGGAGGGATAGGCAACGTAGAAGTCAACAGACCCGTTGTAGGCATCAATCACTACTTTGACGGAGTTACGGATGTAGTTAAACTCATGATTGCCCGGATCGGAATACGGATAGCGATCGCTCGCTGTATAGGCATCGATAATCCAGTAAAGATAGTTGGGGGATTTATCAGTAGCTGAGGGTGAAGGTTTAATCTCGTTGCCCTTTTCATCTCTTTCTTTTTCTATATCATCATTGCTAAGATTGGCGTTTGCTACTACTAAATACGGGTCGGAATCGTAGCGCAAAAAAGGAGCGATCGCCCGGACTCTTTTATTAATATTGCGACGGTACAGCAATTTAGTTTCTGGCGTAAAATTGCGCGTCAGTGCCATTTGCCAATTTTTAAGATAATTAGCAAACAGCCAGCGTCGCCACATAGAACCGATCGCAATTCCGCCCCTACCGCTGTAAGTATTGTAAACATTGTCTTCGCCGCTGGGATAGTCAAATTCTTCGACTTTTGTGGGCGCCATCGCGTCTGTATCGGTGATTTCGCCGTAGTAAATTCGCGGGTAGCCGATCGGAATACTGGCCCGAATTTGATCGCTAGTTACTTCCAAAGCAGTCTTTCCTTTGTGGGCTGCAACTCCAATATCTTTGACAAAATAATCTGGTAAACCGCCGACACCGACTGTATTTACCGGAGAAAGAGTAAAGCCGTAACCGTGAGTGTAAACCAGGTGTTTGTTCACCCAAGTTTGAGCTTCGGGGGCAACTGCTGTGTAATCTAATTCCCGCGCTGCCAAAAACACTTGTTGGCTTTCAGAATCTCCCTTTTTTGCTTTTTCATTTTTGATTGTGTAGCGCTCGATATCGGCATCAGGGAAGGTATAATAGGGTCTGATTTGCTGTAACTGTCTATTGGTTTGCAGCAGCGGCAGCTTGTCCCACAACCGGATATTGCTAATAGTAAGTTTATTTTTTTCTAAGTCGGCATAAGTGAGTTGGCCTGCGGGGTCAAATGTTTTTATTTCGATTTTTTTGAGGTCAAACGCTTCTTGACTGAAGGCAATGCTGCGCTGGATGTAGGGCTTTTCTCGTGCTAGTTCGTTAGGTTTAACTAGGAGTTGCTGCACAATTGTTGGCAGCAGGAAAGTTCCCAAGAAACTTAAAGTTATCCACGCTAAAATAATTTTTTTTATTAGTTCATTTTTTATTTTGAAGGGGTAAACCTGGCACAGCATCAAAAGTGCGATCGCCCCCGCTAAAATACTCAAAAATTCATAACAGGGCAGCCGCACAGTCACGTCAGCATAATTCGCCCCGTAACTAACGTCTCCCCGCGCATAGAGCAATGCGTAGCGCCCCAGCCAGTAGCGGAATGCGACAGCTAGCATTAAAGCTGCACCCAACCCGTACAAGTGCCGCTGCTGCGATCGAGAAAACCCCAAAAAGATCCCTTGAATCAGGCTATTTCCTGACAGTAAATATGTTAAAGCACAAGATACTAAACTGTACAAAAATACAACTATCAGCCCGAATCCTAGCAAATCTAAGATTGGCAAAATAAATACATAAAAGCCAATATTTTGATTGAAAATAGGGTCGGTTGTGTTAAAATTAGTAGGGTTAAAATATTGCAAAACATTTGTCCAGTGACTGACCGCAATAAATCCGATCGCCAAACTCAGAAAAATGGCGATCGCCCGCAGGCTAAAATCAGGCTTAATTGCTACAGCTAACATTGTCCCAAGCAGCAAGCCCAACTGCCACCAGTGAGAAAATAGCTGCACCGCCCCATGCTGGATTGACTCAATTCCCAAGTGCAAGGGCGGTATAGGTAAATTGTCAGCTATACCGAAATAGGCGATACTGCTTGCAGCTAACAGCCCGCAGTGAATTACTGTCAAAGTTGCGATCGAACTCAATCCGAAGACCGTCAACAGCAGCCAGGAAAAAGTAATTTGGGATTTAGCAAGAGGTAATTTGTAATTCTTCCCGGTATTCTTCCCGGTGTTGTTCGCCTTCAGTGAAGCGAATAGCGCCCCCCCAACCGACGATTTCATTTCTGCTGCGGGATGTTGCAGGCGGCTGGCTAAAGCCAAATTTCCGAGCAAAAAGACAGAAGAAACAGCAATTGCGATCGTCCCCAGCAACCCTTGAGTTTTCAGCTTTAACAAAAAAACCTGAAGATATCCAACTTCCTGAAACCACAGAATTTCTGCCGCCATGCGGGATGCCAATTCAAAAACCAGGCACAATCCTACAATCCATAAAATTAATTGATAAATTCGCCTTCTTAAAGTCATAACAATGAGCTAGAAGTAGGGACAGTGCATTGCCCATAGCTGTCAACTTAACCCGAAATATCACTCTTAGACGTAAGTCCTAGGCTAATAGCTAATACTCCTAGGTATGAAGAGTAATTAACTAATCAGTTCTTCAATCCTATGCAATAGGAATTGAGCTTGGAATCAGCGATTGAAACCCTGTCTGACTGAGAGTTGAGTGCTAAGTTGACAGCAATGGACAAATGCCTAAATCCCTACACATATAACGTCTAATTAACCGAATGTGAATCGAAAATTGAATCGAAAAAACTCCAGCTAGCTGTACTGCTGATTGACATCCACATCCAAATTAAACAGTGTTTGCAAAGTTTGCATCGCTTGCCGCCGCGCCTCAATATCCTGCTGAGCGCGCAACTGTACCATCGGATCGTGCAAAATCTTATTCACAATCCCCCTTGTTAAAGATTCAATCACGTCTTGATGTTTCTCCGAAAATTCCGAACCCAGACGCGATAAAGCTTTTTCTAACTCTTGTTCCCGAATCAATTCTATCTTATCCCGCAAACAGCTAATAGTAGGAACTGTTTCCAGACTGCGCCACCAGAGATCGAAAGCCTCTACTTCCTGTTCCAGCAAACCCTGAGCTTCCATTGCCATTTTGCGGCGGCTTTCGTGATTTTGAGCTACCACTGCTTTCAAGTCGTCCACATTAAACGATCGCACATTAGCGAGTTCATTCGCATCCGACTCAATGTTGCGCGGCACAGAAATATCCACCAACATCAAAGGGCGATTCGGGTCTAAAACAGCTTCCAATTTAGCTTTATTTAACAGTGGCTCCGTAGCTGCGGTACTGGTAAAAACCAAGTCAGAACTGGCAATTATCTGCATCATTTCCGAGAGCTGATACAGGTGCAATTCAGCATCTTTAAACTGACCGGCTAACTCTAGGGCGCCCCGCACCGAGCGGTTGACGATCGAAATATGGCTAGCTCCTTTTGAGAGCAAATGCTGCACCAAAAGCCGCGACATTTTGCCAGCACCGATAATCGCAATTTTGCTGCTTGCTAAATGCTGACCCTTCATTTGAGCCAATTCTGCTGCCGCCGAACTAATCGAAACTGCACCGGTACCGATGCTAGTTTCCGTGCGAACTCGCTTCCCTGCTGTGAGAGCTTGCTTGAACAAGCGCTCTAAAATTCTGCCTACACCTTTGTACTGCTGGGCGAGTTTGTGAGTTTGTTTCACCTGAGCCAAAATTTGTCCTTCTCCGAGAACCAAACTGTCGAGACCAGAAGCCACTCGCATCAAGTGCATCACCGCATCTTCGTGCAGCAAAATAAACAGGTGAGGACGCAAAGACTGCAAAGGAACTTTACTGCATTCTGAAAGGAACTGAATAACCTCTCGTACACCAGGCTCCGACTCGCTGGTAACAATATAAATCTCTAAGCGGTTGCAAGTGCTGAGGATGGCAACCTCTTGAATGTGCGGGTAGCCGCGCAATTGGGCGATCGCCGCTTCAACTTTCTGTTCTGGAATGCTTAGTTTTTCGCGAACTTCTACCGGCGCTGTTTTGTGGCTGAGACCTACGACTGCAATATTCATATCTGTGATTTGTCACTATTTCTTTCTTAGTTGTTAACAGTCACCTGTTATTAGTTCTTAGTTTATCGCTAATTGCTAATCATCGGTGACTGTTAACCGTTAACTGTTAATTGTTAACATTTAACTGTTAACCACTAACTAATCACTAATTCAATTGCAAAGATTTCGGCTGGTCAAACATATGGATTGTATCCACAAACCGAGCAGTTTTCGACTGAGAAGAAATTACCAAACTTTCAGTGCGAGCGCCACCGCCAAAGAAGCGAACTCCATCCATCAGCGTTCCGGGAGTAATCCCGCAAGCTGCAAACAGAACTGTTTCTCCCGATGCCAACTCTTCAGCATTGTAAATCTTGTCTGGGTCTGTGATGCCCATCTCTTTAAGTCGAGCGATATTGCTCTCTTTGCTTTCACCGATCAAACCAGTTTTTACAACTGCCGGATCGTAAATTAACTGCCCTTGGAAGTGACCGCCCAAGCAGCGCATTGCTGCTGCGGAAATCACACCTTCGGGTGCAGCGCCAATACCCATAAGTGCGTGGATGTTGGAACCAGAAAACGCGCAAGAAATCGCTGCAGAAACGTCGCCGTCGCTGATCAGCCGAACTCTTGCACCCGCTTGCCGAATTTCATTAATTAAATCTTTGTGTCGGGGGCGATCCATGACCACCACCACCAAATCTTCAATACTGCGGCCGAGACAATCAGAGATAATTTTGAGGTTTTGAGTCGGCGTTTTGCGAATATCTACATGATTCTTAGCAGCCGCAGGAGCAGCCAATTTGTTCATGTAGAAATCCGGTGCCGCAAACAAACCACCTTTTTCAGAGATTGCCAAAACTGCCATCGAACCGTTTTGACCGTAAGCGACCAGGTTAGTACCTTCGCAGGGGTCAACAGCGATGTCAATCTCGATCAATTCATCTATGTTGCAGACATCTTTGGCATCTTCGCGGGTACAAATACCTACTTGTTCGCCGATGTAAAGCATTGGTGCGTCATCGCGCTCGCCTTCGCCGATCACGATGCGACCGCGCATATGAATTTTGTTCATGCGCTCCCGCATGGCTTCTACAGCCACTCTGTCGGCTTCATCTTTCTCGCCTTTGCCCATCAAGCGAGCGGAGGCGATGGCTGCCTGCTCAACTACTTCGATAATCTCTAAACCGATTACATTGTCCACGAACTAGATCCTCCCAACTGCTGATGCGTGCCTTGTGCTCTTTTTGCACTCCCAGCCATCAAGTTTATCAGAGGCGGGGATCTCTGCGAGCGCAAGCACTTGCTTAGTTTGTGTTAACTTTTGCTTCTTTGAGACTGGGGCTGGAAAATCTGATCCCAACAAGCTCAAAGATCGATCGCCCCAATACTTCACTCTTGCTTGGAGGATCGCACGCTAGCCCCGTCTTATTAGCCCTAAATCCCGGACTCCAGAGGTTCCGGGGCAGCGAGCGGTTATTTCAGGCAACTTGTCATCCCGAATGCCGTTAAAGGTTTTATGATTAGTTTGCGATCGCACGATTTCTCAGAAACCCGGTTGCTAACCGGATTTATCGTTACTAAACCCAATATTTTGGTACAAATCGGGTTTCTGAGGGTAAGTCCTAATGATGACGAATCACATGGACAGCCGCCAATCGAGACGCACTAGACTTTATAAGCAGGAAGCAATAAAAAATGATGATGAAAGCCCAAGATATTATGACCACAGAAGTTGTTACCATTCGCGGTTCAGCAACTGTAGCTGAAGCAGTGGCGATGATGAACGATCTGTGTTTGCGCGCGTTGATTGTGGAACGCCGCCACGAACAAGATTCTTACGGCATTGTGACAGAAACGGATATTGTCTATAAAGTAGCAGCCTACGGAGTAGACCCGAAAAAAGTCCGCGTCTTCGAGATTATGACCAAACCTTGCATTACGGTGAATCCTGACTTGGGCGTGGAATACGTGGCTAGGTTGTTCGCGAATACCCGCATCCGCCGGGCGCCGGTGATTAAGGACGAGCTAGTGGGCATTATTTCGGTCACAGATATATTGACAAAAAGCGATTTTCTTGAGAAGCCGAAGAGTATTTTATTTGAGGAACAAATCGAACAGGCGATCGCAGATGCCAGAACTATCTGTGCCGAGAAAGGCGCTACTTCTAGAGAGTGCGCGGTAGCGTGGGATATTGTAGAGGAAATGCAGGCTGAGGCTTCTCACCAGCGATCGATGAAGCTTGAGAAAACGGCTTTTGACGAGTATTGCGAGGAAAATCCCGAGGCGGCTGAAGCGCGGATGTACGACAGTTAGTTTAGTCCTTAGTCATTAGTTATTAGTTATCAACTCTTATTTATGGATTGATAACTAATAGCTAACTATCGGAAAGAGCTTTTTTTCTGAGAGCCTCACGAAAAATAAAAATCTTAAGTGTTTGGCTCAGTCATACAAAACACGTTCAGCTTATTCCCGTCAAGATCGCGAAAATATCCCGCATAAAACCCCGGCAACACGCCTCTTGGCCCCGCCGCCCCTTCATCCTTAGCCCCAAGTTCGATCGCTTTGTTATAAACTAAGTTGACTTTTTCTGGACTGTCAACTTGAAGAGCTATCATTACTCCATTGCCAACAGTTGCTGTGTTACCATCAAAGGGTTTTGTAATAGCAAGTGCTGGTCGAGCGGGAGAAACGCTCCATGCGATAAATCCGTCGAATTCCATGAATCTTCGAGCGCCAATTTCAGCAAGCAAAGCATCATAAAACTTTGCTGCACTTTCAATATCGTTCGTACCGAGTGTAACGTATCCGATCATATTTTTTGTCTTCTAACTGATGTTAAGATAAAAAAATGTTTGAGCAAATAGCAATTGAGTTAAACTGATCCTTAGCCAACTAAACCTACAGCTCAAACATCATTTTAGATCGTAACTCAAACTATCTCGGTTTTGTCCGGTCCAATGATTTATTCCCGATCGCTA
Source organism: Microcoleus sp. Pol12A5 (assembly GCF_036701435.1). Classification (NCBI taxonomy): domain Bacteria; kingdom Bacillati; phylum Cyanobacteriota; class Cyanophyceae; order Oscillatoriales; family Microcoleaceae; genus Microcoleus; species Microcoleus sp. Pol12A5. Next base: position 829 of record NZ_JAUBQU010000065.1, on the reverse strand, counting down.
ATACACTCGGGAGTGTCTCTACTTGGACTGTTGACGATCGCACTTACCGCCTTTGCTTTCATAGCTTCGGAAGCATAGGGCTTTAACAGCGGCAAAACTTCCTGAGCATTTTTAACAGCAGGATCTAGCCACTGTTCCCAATCGCTGTCGGGGAGTATCACTGGCATTCGATCGTGCATCGGCTGCACTGTTTCGTTAGCAGCGGTAGTAATTATAGTGCAAGATACAATGTTTTCTTTTTCTGGAGATTCCCAATCTTCCCACAAACCGGCAAAAGCAAAAGGTTCGCCGTCTGCCTTTTGAAAATAGTAAGGCTGTTTGTTCTTTCCCTGCTGTTGCCATTCGTAGAAACCGTCAGCGACTATCAAACATCGCCTGTGCTTGATGGCGCTGCGAAAAGCAGGCTTTTCGGCTACAGTTTCCGATCGCGCATTGATCATCTTGCTGCCCATTTTCATGTCTTTTGCCCAACTTGGAATCAAACCCCAGCGCATAAATTGGAACTCTCGCTGCATTTTTTTTTCAACTGTTACTGTGGCAACTGATTGAGTGGGGGCGATATTATATCGCGGTTTGATATCGGGAACTTCCGACAGTTTGAAGAATTCGGCGATGATTTCACCTGAAGTAGTTAAAGTGTATCGTCCACACATAATTTATAGTTGGTATTAACAAAAAGGTAGATGGGGATTTACCGTTGGGCGGGGCGGGTTTTCGAGATTATTGGTGTTAGGTAAAGATGGTTTGTAAAACCCGCCCCTTGTATCTTAAAAGAGTCAGGCGCTCAAACCGTAGATCGCAGGCTATAGAACCGCAGACACGGTTGTAA
>NZ_JAUBQU010000224.1:0-4479 GCF_036701435.1 Microcoleus sp. Pol12A5 | reverse complement strand
CAGGGTTTTGACATCACTGTTAGTGGTTGGCCGTATGGCTAATTGAGAATGGTGCAAGATCTCAGTTTCAACCGACTTTCGCTATGAGCCAGGGGTTGAGACCCCTGGCGGATTGCCGGGAGTGCTAACAACTATTCAAGATGAAAAATATCATAATAAATGCCAACTATCAACACATTTAATTTAAAAAAAATACTTATTTTAATTTGCACTTTCCTCGCAATTTTCGCAATCATCTTATCTATTTACTCTCACAATGCTAACGCTCAAGAGCCTTACAATCCATCTCCAGAAAGCACTGTAGCGTCCAAAGGGTTGGTTGAGGTCAAAATGACATTAATTGCCGTCGATCCCATTAAAAACGAACTAGAAGCCCGCTTGCAGTTTGAACTCAAAGGTATCTATAAAAAAGGGCCAACTTACCCGGCTCAAGACTTGTTAATGACAGTTAACGGCGCAAATGTACAGGATTCGGAAATTACCTTTAAAGAAGGCAAACCGATGATTGTCCCTGCATTGAAGTTTAACTTAGTCAAAGGAAAAATTAACAATTACCCGTTTGATAGGCACATTGCTAAAGTAGCTATTTCCATTGACCCGCTGCCTTCGATCGGTAAAAAGTTTGCTCCATTTGAACTGAATCCCGTGCCGCTGGAATTTAAGTTTAATGCCGACGTTCCAGGTTTCGACATCAGTTATAAGCCGATGGAGGAGAATTCATCTATCTTTATTTATATTGATGTTTCTGCAACTCGATCGCTCCCGGTCAAATTCTTTGCCTTAGTGATTATTGTGATCATGTGGGTGTTGTCAATAATGGCATTTTTGCTAGCATTGAAAGTGATGAAATCAGGCAAGTTGCCGGAAGTGGGAATGCTGAGTTGGACTGCTGTCATGCTGTTTGCTTTTCCCGCGATTCGCAATGCTCAGCCGGGGGTGCCTCCGGTGGGAACTGCAAGCGATTTCCTTTCTTTTTTTTGGACGGAAATTATTGTTGTGGTGGCGTTGGTGATTATCGGTAGTTGTTGGTTGAAGCGGTATCATCCGCCAATTGAATGATTTGAGATTTGAGATTTGAAAGATTAAGTCCAGAGAGAAATCAGCGGGATTTTACCCTGGAGACTTTCAATTAACAGTCAACAGTCAACAGCCAACCGTCAACAATCAACTAAATTCAAAGATTCACTTTTTGACTTCTAAATTCTCAATATCATTTGAGGGTACTCCCAAACCTCGCAAAATAGTAAAAGCCATAATTTGATACCCCGACGGATTCGGGTGAACTCCATCTGCAGCCAACAAATTCAGAGTCTTGCCCGCGTGCTTTTGATACGTGCCAATAACTTCCCGAAAAGGCGTATTCAAATCAATAAACAAGCACTGATTCTCTAACGCAATTTCTCGCATCGCGGCAACATACTGTTGCAACCTGCGATTTTCTGGGCCGTCGATACTTTCCCCTATCAGAGTAGGAGAAAGCAGTACAACTCGAATTCCTGCGGCTTTGGCGGCCAGCACCATTTGAGTTATTTTCTCCCGATATTCTGCCACTTGCACTCCCGCGGACCAGTTGCCTTCCGGATAAAACTGATTGTTTGGGAAGTCGAAGAAAGCGTTCCAAACGTCGTTGACTCCGACATTAATCATCACTAAACCTGGCTTTTGGTCGATCGCATCTTTCTGGAAGCGCGCTTGCATATCAGTCGATTTGTTACCGCCGATCCCCGCGTTGACGATTTCGATGGTGCGATCGGGATAAAGGGCATTCAGATAGCGTTGCAGCAGCCAAACGTAACCTCCGGGGTATTTACCTGCCTCGGTGATGCTGTCGCCCACTATCACAATTTTGCGCTTGCCGGCGAGCAAGTTCTGGATTTCTGGTGCCGGCGCTGCTTGGGATACGGATTCTTTAAACACTGGAATTAAAGAGTGAGGAAGGTTGAAGGCGATAATAGCAGCAATTACGGCGATGGCAAGTCTAATTAAAACTTGCCTCAGCCGGGGTTTGGGACGGGGCGATTTTCTTCGGGATAGCTTCGCTTGACGCACATTGAGAGACATAAGGAAGAAGGAAGAATGAAAAAGAGCCTATTTGATGCGTGTCCTCACCTTAATCCTAGATTTTAGCCTGAGTCTTCTGAGAGTGAGCCATCAATTCCATTATAGTTGCAAACAATCCTGGACTTCGGCGTGAGACATTTGGCCAGATGAGTCGAGTTGCGATCGGTCGAACGCTGAGAAATGACGCTTATTGCAGGTTTGAGCGTTTAGTCTCGCAGGTGGCTACATATCCCTGCTAGTTGGTTTAAAATTTTGCACAAAATTCATCCACCGCTGAACCTTAGAACCGGTGATGTCTAAAATCGGAATAGAATAGACATCTGATTCAGGAGGGCCGCCCTCGGTATCTTTGGCAATGCTTGTGCGTTCTGGCTTACCTAAGCCGTAAGTTGAAGCCGTTTCGCTAGCTAAACTACAGGGAATTCTAAAGTTTCCCATGCGAATACTTCCATTACCTGCTGAATAAACCCATTCATAACCGGGAACGCCTCTAAACTGCTGGCACAAAAAATGGGAAGTTTCAAACATTTTGGCAAGATGAACATCGTAGAGACCAAGCTTGCCACCGTAAGCCGGTTGAGTTGTATCTCGATTCGGTGCAGTAAGTCGCATGAGGACAAAGCCTCCCCTAGCTTCTGTCCCACCATACCGAATGCTCAGCGGAACCTGGGTGCTATTTTGAGCCAGGATGATGTTAACCTTTTGAGTAAATTTAGCGCTGTCAGCCTCAGCACTAAGTTCGCTACCTAAGTAAGTAGAAGCAGAAAAAGCTAGGTTTGCAGGCAGTAATATAATCGCACAGGTCATTAGTTTTGCCAAATTGTGACGCTCTGCTTTTTTGCCGATCGCGTATGTTTTATTTAGCACAGTGCGATCGGAGGTGATTGGCGTGCGATCGAGTTGGGGTGGTGGGAGTGGTGGTTTATACATAGGTTTTACGAGCAAGGAGGAGATGTGCTGATTTGCGGGTAAATTAAGGGTTAACAGAACTTGAGAGTATTACTTATGAGAAAATGCCGGCTAGTAGCCTTGATGGTCAATTTAATAATTTTTGGTTCCTGTTTACCAATTATTGCACAACAATCTAAACGATACCCAACTGAGAATGAATTGCAGCAATTAATGAATCGGTTTCGCAATTTTGTGGCTTCGCCGTCGCCGGGGAATCGTGATTTTTATATTCGAGACCGCCGTAATGAAACGGAGACTCAGGAATTGAAAACGTTTGTTAGAGCTTGGTTGCCAGTTAATCCTGATGTAGCACCTTTTCTCGGTCAATGGACGGCACTAGAAGAAACTCAAAATATTTACCCTTCAACTCTTAAAGGTAAAGTTTGTATTATAGAAACTTTTATTCCCACAGAAAATGACATGGGGATAAGTTTTGCTCAAGGAACTATCTCTGGAAAATCCATCAAAACCACTAATTTCGCGAGTCTCATTCAACAAGGCAACTATTTAGGAGTCGTTTTTATTCAGATTAGAAATAATGAAGCTGGTATGCTCGTATACGCTTGGCCTAAACCGCTAGTCACTCCAGCTAAATTAATGAGTTCCCTTCCCCCAGCGGATAGAAATCGGTTGCTTCAACAATTTAAAGAAGCTGGTTGTAGTGATACTTTACCAAAGAGGTGATGAAATGATTAGAGTTATGAAAAGAAGCTTGCTTATGCTGGCTATCATCTCCTTTATTTCTGTCATAGCTTTGCCTGTTAAGGCTACAGAAACTAGGTGTGGATGGTTGCAAAATCCCACACCTAAAAATTGGTATTTAAAAGACAGAGATGGCACTTGGACTATCTCACAGCAAGGTAAATCTCCACCTAAAGGAATGGATACCATTTCCATCTCTGATGGGAAAGAAGTTGTTTTAACCAATGGCAATCACGGATATAACTGTGCTTGTTTAAATGTTGTTGTAGATAGCAGTCGGATGAGGATTATCACGATTCAAGGCGGTGAAGCATTACCACTCTCGACTTGTCGCGAAGATCCAAATTTACCAAAAGAATGAAATTAAAGCCATGACTATGTGCGATCGCTGCATCCTAGGTGCCTATCTACCCCTAGATAATCCAGTTGATAAAGATGTAAAACAGTTGATTGATGATGGAGCAGCAAAGATCAAAATTTAAGTAATTCAAAATCCTGGTGTAATTATGGCAAACTTAATTTCTAATGGAATTGAAATAACAATTGAGAATAAACAAGTTTCTCTTACTAATCTTTACACTGCAATAGGGAAACCTCCTAATAAAGCACCTACTAATTTTAAGACATCTAAGGAAGGAAAACAAAAAATCAATAAATATAGCGATCGTAAATCATTCATAAATCGATAGAGAGTTCGAGCGAGCAGTAGTTTCATGAGAATGTTGGCTCAAAATCACCAAATTTGTGTAGCTTGGGAAAGTCAAA
>NZ_JAUBQU010000223.1:0-4490 GCF_036701435.1 Microcoleus sp. Pol12A5 | reverse complement strand
AAACAGATGCGAGCGCAGCTTTTCCGCTGTATGGAAAAAGAGAAAAAGAAAATTATTGAGGAGGCTCGAAGTTTTCGAGGAATCAGCCAGTTAGATTGCGGGATTTATGACACTACTAATCCTGACGAGCCTGAGAAAGAAAGGTTTAAAACTTACAATCTCCCCAGTTTACTCAGTAACTTTCATTTTGAGTTGATGACAAGCGCCGAGTTTATGGAGCGAGCTAAAAAAGCCGGGTTAGCTGTCAGTCGCTTTGAGAAAGCTTTGTGTTATTTGAAATTGACTGGATATCGGGAATTGCGAGAAGATTGGCAGTTTTATTGCTCGCGAGATGACCTCAGCGAGATTGCTAAATCCGGCAAGGTGCAAATTCTCAAAGATTTGGAAGTGACAGGGGGAACTAATGAGATTAGCCGCAAATTATCTAACCGGGGGTTGGTGTGCTTTGTTTCCGATCGCGATCGCGCTACTTTGCGAGCCAAGTGTGGATTGCCCGTGCATTTCCAAGCCTATGCTTTGAGCGATCGGTTTGATGGTAAAGCAAATTACACCATAGCATTTGGGCGATCGGCGCTGTTGCTGGAGACGCTGATTTGGCACTGGAAACCGCAGCAGGATGAAGGGTGGATATGCTGAAAAGATTGAGGAGAAAGGGTTTTGCCCGACATCAGAAGGCGATAGCGTTTCAATCCCTGAGAGGTATTTGTTAGGTATTTCTACCAGTGCAGCACTGAACTGCGACCTTTCTCCATACATATACGATACACGATTTTGTTACTGCGCTCAACACAAGGCTATAGCGACACTTTCATCATAAGGCTATAGCAACTACTTGACATTTCACAGGAGAGGATGGCACGATGGGAACAACCTCAACAGACTTCTTATGGATATTCATCTCAACGACAGCGACATCTCTCAGATGCCTGAACTGCTAAGGACTTCGTTTCTCGAATGGCTCCCCAAACGCCTAAATATCAATCCGTCACAGCCCGATCGAACAGCCGTTCCCCAGCAGTCGAGTAAACCGGAGACACTACCAACTCAGTTAACTCTCGATTTGGCACTTGCCAGTCAGATTTCTGACGAGAAAGCAGACAACTCCCATGTCAAGCTGACTCAGCTATTTGATGCAGGTATCACCAAGCGAGGAATGCCCGTGCGAGTCAAACTGAAGCGGGAGGTGGCAAAAAAGTTAGGTCGTGACTATATCAATAGCCTGGAAATCTCCATGAAAGGAACCATTGTTTACGGCGGACAAGATTTTGATAAACCGAGTCCCTTGGCAGAAAAAGTAAATGGTAGTTCAGCTAATGGCTGGGAGTACATCGAGGTTAAAAAGAATGACCAGTGGATTTGTTTAAATGAATTGCGCGAAACCTGGAGGAAGACCAATGACTAGAGATAATTTACTGTCCCGAATTGCGATCGATCCAAATATCTGTTTTGGAAAACCTTGCATTCGCGGCCATCGGATTTGGGTTTCCCTAATCCTTGACTACCTAGCTGGAGGAATGACTGTTGAGGAAATCCTAGAAGCATATCCCAGCATAGAAAGAGACGATGTATTCGCTTGTATTGCTTACGGTGCCGAAGTAACGCGAGATTATTATACCGACATTCCATTAGGAAAAAAGGAGGAAGCAACTACGTGAAGTTAAAGCTAGATGAAAATGTCGATCTTCGCGTTGTTACCTTTTTACGTTTGGCAGGGCATGACGTAGAAACAGTACCCAACCAAGGTTTGACTTCAGCACCCGATGTGGAACTGATTAATGTTTGTCGTCAAGAGGAAAGATGTTTAGTTACTGCCGATCGCGGTTTTGGCAATCGAATGCGGTTTAATCCATCTGAGTATGCGGGAATTGTTGTAATTCGGCTAACATCTCGTGCCAATTTTACAGAGTGGAGAGAAGCAATAGAAACGTTAATCCTGGGATTAGAGCAAGCCGAAGTTTTTGGGAAATTGTGGATTATTCGACAGGGTACGATACAGGAATATCAACCCACTCAACCAGAGGAAACAGAATCATGAATGAAGATGAACTACTTTATAAATGGCTGCATTCTCCAGATGATGATGACAGTGAAACCCCTGCAGAATACGAACTTTTGACAGTTCGACTGTTTAAAGAAGCAATTCGAGAAGCAGAAGGAAATGAGGGCGATCGCCTTCTAGCATCTTTCGCCGAAAACGTCTTGCCGAAATTGATCCAGGAGTTAGTTGGAGCCACAGCCAAAGGTGGTCAATTTACTGAAGACAGGCGCGCCGAAGGCAAAAATGTCGATCGCAGCAAACACGATCAATCCTTTACTTCTCATCTGCTTAACGGCTTATTCCCAACTTACCGAATTCTCAAGAAACTCAAGACAGACACACCTGAAACTAATCCAGTTAAACGCAACTGCGGTGAAACTGAAATAGCTTTGTTCGTAGCATCGTACATCCTGCACGACTTTGATAAGTTTCCCGATTATCCAGGATGGCTAAAAAATAATGATCAAGCAAGATTCCAAAACCGAGACTGGCGAAAAGACCCACCTAAAAAAGACGAAGCCCCCAATTTTGGACGCGACTATGTAGCTCTAAAAATTCAACAACTTGGATTAGATAGTTTATTAGGTGAGGACTGGGAATATCATATTGATGATATTGTGTGGATGAGCAATAATGCCGGAGTCAAATATGATAGCGATCGCGGTCTGCCAATTCGTGGATTGCAGCCTAAACTCGATGGTAGAATCAGGGGAACTATAGCCAATTTAGTCAGACTTTCAGACTTATTTGCCTCTGTTATCAAATATCCAATTCACATTGAGATAACGAAGGAAGAGATTAGCGACAAAAAAGAGAGTTTAGCTGAACTACTTGCCAATATTAGCAATCATCTATTTAAGTTTAGCTATCACTCCCTCTCCGACAATCGCGGAGTATTGACAAATATCATTAACAATGCTCTGATGGACGCTCATCCCAGCGAGTTCTATACGCCGCTGCTGTATTTGCCAGATGGTGCTGTTTATCTAGCTAAAACCAATGCACCGGCTATCGAAACTGCTGAAATTCCCGATCGCGTAATCGCCAAAATAAAGAACCTTTGTGCCGACAGATTGAAGCTCAAAACAACCGGATTTAGTCGAGACGGAAAAGGCTTTAAATTTGGTGAATACTACTGGCTGTTTTTTGATATAATCGAGTTCATGGGAGTTAGCATAGACGCAGCTTGCAAGCTCATTACCAGCACCAAAGCATCCTCTGCCAAAAAGCGCAGCGACAGCTTGCTAAGTTTCCAAAAAGATGGGGATTTGCCCGGTGAATTGAATCTAGAATTTCCCGAAGATTATCGGATTGATAGGCTAGCAGAATTTGGGGATATCCTGTGTCGGGGAATTTGGAATAAATGGCAAGAACGCTTGAGTAATTCTCAGAAAGAACTGCCCAAAGCTAAACGGCAAAATGTGCCGGAATTAGATTTAACTCAAAAACTGGCAGAACATTTGGGTTTGGCTGACGAAATCCCGGCTTTAAAAGCCATCCAATCTCTCAAAAAAACAGGTGGCGTTCCTCTGGATTGGTATTACTTAGCTGCACGGTATTTGCAGCGAAATAAAGGATTGAATGAAGCTGAATTGCGCGACGTTTTAAGCAATATGGTTGAATGTGCAACCAGTTTCATCAAACCCCTCGCCGCTAAGTTTGAAATTCCCGACGGCTGGAAGGATTTGCGGACTTATGTCAGCCGCATTGTTTCCTTGCCGACGGGGGCAGTTGTCAAACCCGAAACCGATCCATTTTTACTAGAATTGGCGCGCTACAGTGCCGCAAAAATCACAGGGAGAGGACGCGAAAATGTTTGTGCGATGTCGAGTTCGGCTTACACTGTGACCGAACAAATGGAGGCGGCGACTTTATTTACTCCCCAAGTTTACAGCAACCGCCAAATTTTGTTTAACGCCCAAGCTGCCAAGCGTCAAATTTGCTCGATTTGGTCTATCGAAATCATGCTGAGACAAATTTTGATGAATCAAACCAATGCCACAGGAGGAGACTTTGAAGGGCGCAAATATCGCTATCTCTATCTTTATCCCGCTTATTTCTTTACTCTCGAAACAAACAAATTTCTTCAGAAAGCTTACAGTTGGATTGCTAGGACGAGATTTGATGCAGACATTCGCAAGCATTTAATTACTGACAAACAAATTGCCAAATTTACCCTTGACAATTATCAACAAGTTGATTCATTATTGATTCAGGAGAATTTGCAAGCAGAAGACGATCGCACTTTCAAGATCAGCTATCCCGACAATCAACCGCTGACTTTTTTCTTCCTAGCTTTGCCACCGGGAAAAGATGCCACCGATACCGAATCTTGGGTAATGCCAACTTGGTTAGCTTTTGCTTTGCCGCTAATTCTCGATGTCAAAACAGTTGCATCCGAGTCGCCAGTACCGCCCTTTATTAGCGGTGCAGATTTTGAAAAAACCGTTGT
>NZ_JAUBQU010000222.1:0-4562 GCF_036701435.1 Microcoleus sp. Pol12A5 | reverse complement strand
TCAGCGCGGTGTGACTCGCCCTCAAGATGGTGATAATAACGGAAGTGCGATCGTTGATATTGGCGCTTATGAATTTAGCCCTACAGTCACGCCGACTCCAACTCCCACGCCCACTCCCACTCCCACTCCCACGCCCACTCCCACTCCCACTCCGACACCGGAACCCACTCCCACTCCGACACCGGAACCAACTCCCACTCCGACACCGGAACCAACTCCCACGCCTACACCCGAACCGACACCCGCACCGACACCAACTCCGGCGGTAGATGATTGCCTACTCAATAGCCTCAATGCCCCGCAACTAGATCCTGCCACCATCACCCCCAACCCCGTCCAACAAACTATCAACGGCGGCGACACTACCGATTTCATCATGGGCGGTGACATCAACGACTCAATTAACGGACAAGCCGGCAACGATACTCTCTACGGCATGGGCGGCAATGACAACATTGACGGCGCAGCAGATAACGACTCAATCTTCGGCAATGAAGGCAGCGATTTCATCTCTGGCGGCGCTGGCAACGATACCATCTACGCTGGCAAAGATAATGACACTGTTGTCGGCGCCGATGGCGAGGACTTGTTGAGGGGAGATTTAGGCAATGATACAGTTGTCGGCGGCGTTGGCAACGACAGCATTTTCGGCGGTAAAGATGACGATATCTTGCTGGGTGAAGATGGGGACGACTACATTTTAGGCAACTTAGGAAATGACACAATTAATGTCGGAAACGGCAACGATATTGCCTTTGGTAATGAAGGTGCAGACCTAATTTTTGGTGAGTCGGGACATGACACGCTGTACGGAGGCAAAGAAAACGACAGTCTCGATGGCGGTGAGGGCAACGACTTGCTGTTGGGTGGCAATGAAAACGATGTGCTCTGTGGCGACATCGGTAACGATACCATCTACGGCGGCAAAGGTAATGATATTCTCAGCGGTGGCAGCGGTGCCGATTTCCTTTCCGGGGATGTTGGGGACGATACATTGACGGGAGGTTCGGGAAATGATGTGTTTTTCCTCAATCAAAGTGTGGGTAGCGACATCATTAATGATTTCCGCAAGGGAGAGGATTTAATTGGGTTAAATTCTGGTTTGAGTTTTAATCAACTCAGTATTACTTCCAGCAACAATCAAACTTTGATTACTGTGACGGATACCAATCAATTGTTGGCGAAGCTTAACAATATTACCCCCGGTATTCTTACCGCTAGCGATTTCATTACTCTGTAGTTATCATACTAAATCCGGTTTGGCTATATCCTCGATCGTTCTGGGTATGCTTCGTCGGTTGAAACCGCTACTAAACAAACGAAGTCCGCCTCTGCAGACTGAGAGATAAAGGGAGTAGTTACGCCGGATTTAGTATTATAGTATTTTTCAATAAAAAGCAGCCAAGCATGATAAATATCCTCTAATCTTCTGATGCTATAGCCACACATATTAATCTCTTTTTCCTAATAAAGCGGACTTGATATTATTCCGTTTTAATACGATCGCACAAATGTCTGTCCTCCTCCTTGACTTCAGCATTAGTTCGCAAATAATCCCGGACACGATCGCACGCATAAGCCAGTTCATCGAGTTTGAGAATTCCCTCTAGATCCCATAAAATCACCGTGCGATCGTCCCCAACAGAAGCAATCTGTTTGCCATCGGGACTAAACGCCACCGCCCAAACGTTCCCTTCATGTCCCGTTAGCGTCGTTATTTCTGTCCCGTCGGTTTTCCAAAGTTTGAGTGCGCCAGTTGAGCCTCCCCCGACCAGCATTTGACCGTCTGGACTGAAATCAACCGCCATCATGCCTCTAGTATTTCCCTTGAGGGTTTTGAGCAACGCGCCATCACTCGTCCAGAGTTTAATCGTGTCATCCCTGCTGGCAGTTGCCAAAGTGCGACCGTCTGGACTGATGGCAACTTCCCAAACAGGGCTGCGATGGCCCTCTAGAGTCTTGGAAAACCTACCGTCAAGACTCCACAACCGAGCAGTGCTGTCGCTACTAGCTGAAAGCAGCCTCTGTCCGTCAGGGGTAAAGTCCACATCGTAAACCCTAGCCCGATGCCCTGTGAAAGTTTTCAGCAAAGTGCCGTCTTTGTTCCACAGTTTCACGGTTTTATCGTTGCTAGCAGAAGCCATTAGCCGACCATCTGGACTTGGGGAGATATCCCACACTCCAGCTTCATGACCTGTTATGGTTTTCAGCAGCGTCCCGTCGAACTGCCAGAATTTAATTGTTTTATCTTCACTAGCGGTAGCAAGGAAAGGTGCGATCGCAGGATTGGTACCAGAGAGGAAAGCAACGGAGCGAACGGCAGTCTCGTTTCCGGCAAAAGACTTCAGCAACGTGCCGTCTCGCGCCCACAGTTTGAAGCTGCCATCCGAACCGGCGGAGGCTAGCATTTGACCGTCCGGGCTGAAATCCACATCCCAAATCGTGCCACCATGTCCGTAAAGGACTTTCGAGAAGGGGTTTGTCGGATTCCAGAGTCGAGCTGTATTGTCGTCGCTAGCGGAGACAACCATTTGACTGTTGGGAATAAAAGCAAGCCCGCGAATTCCAGATTGATGCCCTTTGAGGACTTTCAACAGCGTCCCGTCCGGCTTCCAGAGGTTGATAGTTTGGTCGGCGCTGGCGGAAGCAATGACATCGCCTGCTGTGCTGATGGCGACTTCAAACACTTCCGAACTGTGACCGCTAAGAGTTCGTAGCAGGGTTCCGTCTGGTTGCCAGAGTTTGACAGTGTTGTCAGCGCTGGCAGAGATAATGGCGGGACGTTTGACGCCGCTATTGTCTGCAACTAAAGCGAACTCAACGTCCCAAACGCTTGCGCTGTGACCTTCTAGGGTTCTCACCAGTTCGCCGTCGAGAGTCCAGACTTTGACCGAATTATCTGTGCTGCTAGAGGCGAGGAGGTTTCCATCCGGGCTAAAGGCAACACCCCAAACTGCACCTTGATGTCCGCTCAGGGTTTTGAGCGGTTTGCCATCAACGCTCCACAGTCGAATTGTGCTGTCTTCACTGGCGGAGGCGATGCGCTCACCGTCTGGACTCACGGCGATCGCCCATATCGCAGCCTTGTGTCCCTGAAAGGTTTTGAGCAGTTTGCCTTCCCGACTCCACAGATAAATGTTGCCGTCCACGCTGGATGTTACCAGGCGCTGGCTGTTGGGAGTAAAACGGAGGGCGTAGACGCTGCTGATTGTGTGTTGGAGAGTATGCAGCAAGGTACCATCCCGTTGCCAGATCTTGGCTGTTTGGTCGCCGCCTCCGGTAGCGATGAGTTGACCGTCTGGGCTGATATCAACTGCCAGAACCGGGCTGGAATGCCCCAACAGGCGATTGAATTCTGCCGTTCCATAGATGGCTTGTTGCAGCACTTGTTGAACTTGAGATGGCAACTGGGGGCTGGAATTAGCTAGGCTGTCGATCCTGCGTCTGGCTTTGATGGCGCTCACGAGGGCATCTAATCGCTGTTGGGAAGCGAATTGCCCTGCTGATGAGGAGGATAGAGCTTGAATTTCGCTGATTCTGGCTTGCTGCTCGCTGGTGAGGGCGTGATGATATTGCCAAAGGGCGAGAATGCCAAAGGCGATCGCAACTATCAGTGCTCCACTCAGCGCCCCAAGAAATCTTCGCTGCCGCTTTGCCGTCTCTCGCTCTAAAACTAACCGCTTGTGTTCTTCTGCCAGTCTGGCTTCAACTTCTCTGAGCCTCGCTGCTTCCAGCGCTTGCTGCACTTCCAGCCTGTCTAATTCGCCAGAAGCCGCTAAAAAGTGATAATCCAAATCGCTCAAACTTTTTCCCTGGGCCCAGTAGGAAGCGTCTTTTAGGGATTGTCCGCGCAACAATCGCGATTCATCGGTTTGTTTTGAAGCGATCCAAGCGTTGAAAGCTTGGGAGTAAGGGCGCAGTTGCTCTAACTGTTTTTCTACCCATTGTAGGTGAAACACTGCTTGATAAATCGGGTTACTGACCTTTAAAAAACCTTGTTGCTTTACTACCACACCTGATAGCAGCAGTTCGATCTGCTCTCGACTATCATCCGCTTCAATTTCACCACATTGTAAGAGGTTTTGATAGATACCTAAGCTACGTGCTGTGAGTTGTTTGTTGCCAATAATGCGATCGCGAATAGTCTTTAAATGCTCGGGTTCATCTTGCGATTCCCATTTATTGATGATATTTTCTCTCACCAACGACTCCACAAAAAATCCCTCTGTTCCCGGTGGAATTTTTAAATCACCCGTGTGGGCTTCCCGCGCCATTTTTACTACTAATTCACATATTTTTTGCGTTAAAAAGGGCTGTCCTCCCGTCCACTCTAAGATTTCTTTGAGAACTACCTGCGGATTTGCTATGACCTTTTCTAACCCTTTCGCTAATGGTTGCGCTTCTTCTAAGCTAAATCCTGACAACTCGATCGATTGTCCGATATTAAAAGGTGTCCGATTTTTATCGGCGATTAAATCGCTGGGTGTAGCTACTCCGAAAATTGCGAAGGTAATCCGATTGTATTCTGGATTAATGGCTCGTTGGTTGTAACAATAACGAAT
>NZ_JAUBQU010000064.1:0-37096 GCF_036701435.1 Microcoleus sp. Pol12A5 | reverse complement strand
ATTAGGTTCGCCACTGATTAAGCCAGCGGACTTGCCCTTTCCAGTCAGCAGCTTGTGTTTCTGAAAGCAGGCGATCGAGCGAAGCAATTAGACTAGATAATGTCCAACTGTTTTGAGCAGCCAAAATGATGCCACCATGTTCGGGATAACGCTGAGCTAAAACCTGAAAATCCCGGATATTAAACTTAAAAATACACCGCCCTCGGGCTGTTGCTTCTAGCAATTGAGCCTCATCGCTAGCATTTAAAGCCATCCAGTCAATCGGTGTCCGAGTGACATCGTGACTGCGAGATAAAAGGGCCGCTTGCAAAGCTTTAATAGAGGTATCGGCATCTAGATGCAATAGCGGTTTAGACATTAGCAGCTTCGATAATTTGCTCAGCGGCAATAGATGCGTCTATTTCTTGATAGTGAGCCGCATAAAAAGCGAGAACATCGTTCACTTGATCTTCACTTAAGTCATACTCAGTGGCAATTTGGTTTGGAGAAAAACCCCATTTCCGCGCTGCGATGACTACTGTTTGCACCCGCAACCGAGTGCCGCGCAACACGGGAACGAGTTCGCCGCTAGCGCCGCGCACATAGGTGATTTCAGGAAAAGCCGGATCGTCATTCCGCTGGTTGAGGGTAGCGACTTTTTCGGCTACCGCCCAGAGGATAAACTGATCGAACGAAATGCCTTGGAGTGTTGCCAATTTTTCAGCTTCTTGCTGTAACTGAACGGGTAAGTTTAAGGCGTAGGATGTCATCGATCTAACTTCCGTTTGCTAATATAATTTCATCGGTTCATTCTTTAACAACTTCCATCAACTCCTCAATCAAAACATCGAGGGTGCGAGCTATCTTTTGAATGGATGTGATATCAACCGTTGCTAGTCCTTCCGATCGAGCATAGTGCCTGACTGTGCTGTACGGAACCTCGGATCGATCGGCAACATCCTTTAGCGTCCATCCTTTTTCGTCAGCCAACTCTCGGATTCGGAACCTAACTAAGCCCATTCTACTTGACAAACGATAACTATCTATGTGTTTAATTCAAACACAATAGTCGATCGACAGTTAAACAGTATTTTGTAGGGTGCGGATCTGTCAGAAGTTCGATCGGACTTCAGGATATCTGATGAATCCGCACCCTACGGTATTCGATCGACTTTCTAGAAAAACCACTCAATACAAAACAACTGCCGACAGCCAAAACCGTCAACAGTTGTTTTATATATTGAATGCGGATGGCGAGACTCGAACTCGCAAGGACATAATGCCACACGCACCTCAAGCGTGCGCGTATACCAATTCCGCCACATCCGCTCTTTCTGGCAATCTCCGGGATTTTTGCGTTACGAGTTAAAGATTCACAGGTTGAGGTTCCTGACATATAACTTGTGACTTGCCCTTTGACACCGCCGATTTACAATCATAGCACCACTACCAGCCAAATGTAAAATAAATTTTTGTAAACAATTTCTGCAAAACGATTATCCAGAACATACCGAAAGGCATTATTGTACAGAATATTGAGTGAATAAAGCAGCGAAGATGGGGTTCTCGAAAATTTTAATCGCTAATCGGGGAGAAATAGCTCTCCGCATACTGCGCACCTGCGAGGAAATGGGGATTGCCACGGTCGCCGTTCACTCCACCGTAGACACACACGCCTTGCACGTCCAGTTGGCAGACGAAGCCGTTTGCATCGGCCCCCCCACCAGCAGCAAAAGCTATTTAAACATCCCCAACATCATCTCGGCTGCACTGACGCGCAACGCCGCAGCCATTCACCCCGGTTACGGCTTCCTCGCCGAAAACGCCCGATTTGCCGAAATCTGCGCCGACCATCAAATTACCTTCATCGGCCCTTCTCCTGCCGCCATGCGGGCGATGGGCGACAAATCCACCGCCAAAGAAACCATGCAGCGAGTGAAAGTCCCCACAGTTCCCGGTAGCGGGGGATTGCTGGCGGACGAAAACGAAGCATTGTCGATCGCCCGCGACATCGGCTATCCTGTGATGATCAAAGCCACCGCCGGCGGTGGAGGCCGCGGCATGAGGCTAGTCAAAGAAGCATCCGAACTCCCCAAACTATTCTCAGCCGCCCAAGGCGAAGCCGATGCAGCCTTCGGCAATCCCGGACTTTACCTCGAAAAATTCATCGAAAGACCCCGCCACATCGAAATCCAAATCCTCGCCGACAACTACGGTAACGTCATCCACCTCGGCGAGAGAGATTGTTCGATTCAGCGGCGGCACCAAAAACTCCTCGAAGAAGCCCCCAGCCCAGCCCTCACCCAGAAACTGCGAGATCAAATGGGTCACGCCGCCGTCGCCGCCGCCAAATCCATCAACTACACAGGTGCCGGCACAGTCGAATTTCTGCTTGACAAATCGGGCAAGTTCTACTTCATGGAAATGAACACACGCATCCAAGTAGAACATCCCGTCACCGAGATGATTACAGGCCTCGACTTGATAGCCGAACAAATTCGCATCGCCCAAGGAGAAAAACTGCAAATCAAGCAAAACCAAGTAATTCTCAGCGGTCACGCCATCGAGTGCCGCATCAATGCTGAAGACCCCGATCGCAACTTCCGCCCTCACCCCGGCAGAATCAGCGGTTATTTGCCTCCCGGTGGCCCCGGCGTGCGGATGGACTCTCACGTCTACACCGATTACGAAATACCCGCTTACTACGATTCTTTAATCGGTAAAGTAATTGTATGGGGGCGCGATCGACCGACAGCCATCCGCAGGATGAAACGGGCATTGCGAGAATGCGCCATCACCGGCGTCCCCACCACCCTGGGCTTTCACCAAAAAATCCTCGATTCCCCCGAGTTTCTCAGCGGCGAAGTTTACACTAATTTCGTCGAACAGTTCTTGAACCAAAACAGTCATTAGTCAGTAGTCAGTAGTCAGTTGGCATTTGGCATTTGGCATTTGGCATTTGGCAGTAGTCAGTTGGCAACTGCGCGATGCCCGATGCCCGATGCCCGATGCCCGATGCCCGATGCCCCATGCCCGATGCCCGATGCCCGATGCCCGATGCCCCATGCCCCATGCCCGATGCCCGATGCCCGATGCCCGATGCCCGATGCCCCATGCCCGCTGACTCTTACATCATCATCGTCAGCAGCCCTTGCTGGCCGAGAATCATTTCTCGCAGCAAGCTACAGATACCCACCCAAATAATCGGCGTAATGTCCACCCCGCCGATCGGCGGTACAATCTTTCTAGTTAGGACTAAAAAAGGTTCCGTGGGCCAAGCAATCAGACTCAACGGCAACTTGCTCAGGTTCACCTCGGGATACCAAGTCAGGACGATCCGAAAAATAAACAGCAAAGTCATCACGACTAGGACAGAGCCCAGAATCCAACTTGCAACGGTAATACCAGTCATGGGTCTTATCTCGAAATCTTAAGTTTTGTTAAGTCTGCCATTCATAATTTTAACCGTTTGACAGGTGCGATCGAAAGTATAAAATTAATAAAAATCAAATTGTTGTAACAAAGGCTTTGAATCTATGACTCCTTCTCTCGCGAACTTTTTGTACAGCCTGCTGGTGGGCGTGACAGTGGTCGTGATTCCAGCAACGATCGCCCTGATCTTCATCAGCCAAAAAGACAAAATCAAGCGCACCTAAAAAAGTCTGCGGGTTTCTAAGTCCGGCATGAAAGCCAATTTTAGGCTACAGGTCGGGCTTTTCCCCTATCCCATAAACCTCGGCTGCAAGCAACTGTGAAGGCAAAACCTTCGGTTGACTGCTTTCGCTGAGGTTTTTTCCCGTTAAACTCATTACTATAAAGCTCACTTACCAAGCTGAAACCCTGACCGGAGGCTGCCCCAGAAAGCACAGTCGGGCTGGCAGACTTAATAATAGATGTAAAATCTAACTCGCTAACATAGGAAAGACATAGGAGATAGGCTAATGGTCAATTTAGGATTGAACTGGAGCAGCCTGCTAGGGATTATCCTAGCAGTTGCAGGGGCGGGACTCTATTTTCTGCGATCGTGGCGTCCCAAACTAGCCCGAGACCACGATATTTTTTTTGCAGCAGTCGGCTTGCTGTGCGGGGGTATTCTGTTATTTCAAGGGTGGCGGCTTGACCCAATTCTGGCATTCGGTCAATTTCTGCTCAGCGGTACCGCCATATTTTTTGCAGCAGAAAGCATTAAGCTGCGAGGAGCGACCACAGCCCAAGCCAAAAGCCGCGCCCAATACGTCGATGAAGAGCGACCAGTCAGCAACGCCTACGGTTACGATGGCTACGATGCCGAAATTGAGCAGCTAGAACCAGAGGAAGACTATCCGCAGCGTCCCCGGATCAGAGGCAGCCAAGACTACCGTTCCTCCCGGGAAGCCTACGACGACGAACCCCGCCGCCGCCCCTCGAATCGCAACGGCAGCGTTAACACCTCCAGGCCCGACTCGCCCGATCGATCGTCGTCTCGCAAACGTCCCTCTCGCCCAGAAGCCCCCCCTGCCCAAGAGTCTGACAACTGGGACGTTTCAGACACCCCCGAAGAAAGACCGACCCGCAGCCGCGGCAGTCGCCCCCCAGCTTCGGAAAACCGCAGTTCCGATACGCCGCCGAGAACCAAAAAACCCCGTCCTACGGAATCATCCAGGTCTCGCCCCAGCAACCGCGACGTGGAAGCACCGCCGTCAGACTACGTGGAGTATCGACCTGTAGAATACCCGGAAGACCAACCGGATAATTCCCCCAGTTTCGACAAATAGGCAAATACTAAGTAGATGGGTGAAACTAAACATTTCTCGTACCCGCCGGCAAAAAAAATAATTTGCGTTTATTGATGCCCATCTACTTATTCTCAGATATTAAAGTGATTAAAAAAACTGTAAATTGCGAGTGTGAAACCCCATACCAACGCAAATATACACAAATAAAAGCTATTTTTTTTTATTATTTTGACATACCCAATCTGTGGAACTAATCGACAAAATAATAATCTAAATATAAAATCCCAAATCTTAAATCAGCAAGATGCCATTACTTGAAATAGGAGACCCGGCTCCCTGGTTTTCCATTCCTTCTACAAATAATCCCTTATTTCATTTCCAGACAGTTGGCGGCAGGCGAGTCGTACTCTTTTTCTTGGCCAGCGCAGCTTTTGAACAAATCCAAGTTATCCTCAAAAGCTTTCAAGAGCTTTCAGAAGAATTCCAAATCTTGCAAGTACCGAGGTTCGGAGTGAGCGTTGACCCCGCAGACAAAGAACAAAACAGACCGACAACAATTGCTCCGTCACTCATATTTTTCTGGGACTTAGACAAAAAAGTCAGTCAGCAGTACGGTGTTTTCCGAAATGTCGAAGAAAATGGAGTTGCCGGAGTTCACTATGCACCACAAACTTTTATTCTCAACGAAAACCTTCAGGTAATTAATATTTTGCCGATGGGCGAACCGCACCAACACGCCCAGCAAGTATTAGATTTTATCAAAACTTTGCCCCCTATTGAGGAAGCCCGAACAGCCACTCGCCACGCCCCGGTGTTGGTAATTCCTAATGTTTTGGACAAAGCTTCTTGCCGCAATTTAATCGATATGTACAAAGCTAATGGTGGCAGTCCCTCGGGATTTATGAGGCAAATAGACGGGAAAACAGTTGGCTTGCACGACGACACTTTTAAGAAGCGCCGAGATTTCTTTATTCAAGATGAGGATTTCCAGCGACAATTGAATGCGATTATTCTACGCCGGGTGCGGCCGGAAGTAGAGAAAGCTTTTCAGTTTACAATTACTAGGTTTGAACGGTATTTGATAGGTTGTTACGATGCTGACAGCGGCGGTTATTTTCGGCCGCACCGCGACAACACTAGCAAAGCTACGCTGCACCGCAGGTTTGCGATGACGCTAAACTTGAATGTGGGAGAGTACACGGGGGGATTTTTAAGGTTTCCAGAGTACGCGCCGCACGGTTATAAAGGCGATTCTGGCACGGCGATTATTTTTTCGTGTTCTTTGCTGCATGAAGCGACCCCAGTGATTAGCGGCCAGCGTTTTGCTTTGCTGTCTTTTTTCTACGGCAATGAGGACGCTGCGGTGCGACAAGCTAATTTTAAGTATTTAGCTGCTGATTCAGATTTCCCAATTGGAGAACCGGCGTAAGGAAAGTCACTACCGTGGTGCAAGTCCTAAAATAATTACAGAAGGTAGTTAGCGGTTAGCGACCAAACCTAATTGCTAGCTACCGATCGCTAAATAATAATCGATAGCCATGAATTTCAAACTTCTAAGTTTAGCAGTATCGGGAATTTTAACGGTTGGGGTAACAGCCAGCACTGCTGCGGTTGTTACGACATCCCCTGTGCGGCAATCAACAGATGTAACGGAATTTAACTCGGTGCATTCCCAAGGTGCGATCGCCCAAAATGTCGAAGAACAAACCAATATTCGGGTCTACGAAAAGGCTAGTCCGGCGGTTGTTACCGTCGATACAGATAAATCTAACGGCAGCGGCACAATTATCAGCCCCGACGGCATGGTGTTAACGAACGCCCACGTTGTTGCCGCAGGCGGTACGGTCAATATCATTTTGTCAGACGGCAGAAAACTTGTGGCCGATGTCGTCGGCTTTGGTGAAGAAGGTCTAGACTTAGCCGTGGTTAAAATTCGCGGTCAAAATAATTTGCCCACCATTCCTTTAGCCCGTCCCGGTTCGGTGAAAGTCGGGCAACAAGCATTTGCGATCGGCAATCCCTTCGGTCAATTTCAAGGTACTTTTACAGTCGGAATCGTCAGTCGCATCGACCAGCAGCGGGGCTTAATTCAAACCGACGCCGCCATCAATCCCGGCAATTCAGGAGGCCCACTGCTCAACAGTTCAGGAGAATTAATCGGCGTCAATACTTCTATTTTTACTCGCGGTCGGGGCGGAGGTAATATCGGTATCGGTTTTGCAATTTCAGCAGACAAAGTACCCGCTTTCCTGACAGCGGTACGAGAAGGGCGAGCTCCCCGCGTGGCTCAAACCCGATCGCCCTTTGGCAACAAATCACCTCAAAAAGTTGCGTTAAACGGGCCCGCCCTCAGCGGCAAACTCACCAACCAGTCTAGCGTGCTGCCCGCAGACAACAGCTTTTTTGACCTCTACTCCTTTGAGGGAAAAGCGGGCCAGCAAATCACAATAGAAATGAAAAGTCAAGAAATTGACCCTTATTTAATTTTGCTCGGACCCAACCAGCGCGAAATCGCGCAAGACGATGACGGGGCAGGCAGTAAAGACGCCAGAATTACAGTCAGGCTGCCTGCAGACGGGACTTACACGTTAGTAGCAAATTCCTACGAAGCTAGGCAGTCAGGGGCTTATACGTTAGAACTAAAAGCGAGTGCTCCTACCGCGCCTTCTCGGGCGATTTTGCAAGAAGAAGGCGCTTTAGTCGCAGGCGGTCCAGTATTGCCGTCTGACAACAGTCTGTATCGCGAGTATACTTTTGAAGGTCGATCGGGTCAGTCTGTAACCATTTCCCTCGAAAGCACAGATTTTGATCCCTATGTGGCTATCTTTGGCCCTAATAGCCGATTAGTGGCAGAAAATGACGATGCGAGCGATTCGACTAAAAATGCGTTTCTAAGCGTTACTTTGCCCGCTACGGGTCGCTACCGCGTAATTGTCAATGCTTACGATGCTTCGGGCCGGGGTCGTTACACTCTAACTGTCCGGTGAAAATGGGTAATTGGTAATTGGTAATCGGGAATTGGTAATTGGGAATTGGTAATTGGGAATTGGTCGAATTATTTTTCTTCCTACTTCCTTCCATCGATTAAATCCCGTACATTGCTCGTTGCCGAACTTCCTTCTTCCATCCGTTAAATCCGTTACACTCATCCGTTGCCGAACTTCCTTCTTCGTTGCAAATCGAGGTAATTCATGCGTCAAGTTAGATTTTGGGCGATCGCGCCAATTGCTCTGGTAGCTACTTTTTCTGGTAAGCCGACTCTCTCCCTGCCAGTTTCAAATTCAGGTGGAGTTGCTAACAGTATTTCCACCGTCATTTCAGGAGAAATTCCTCAAAATTTACCTAACGCGAAGCCGACTGACAAGGCTGTTTTAGCGCAAGCAAGCCCCAGCCCGTCACCATCACCACAGAGTTCGCCAACTCAGAGCCCAACTGTAGAACCTCCGCCGAGTCCTGATGCGGGTTCATCTAAGGTTATTTTAGAGCAAAACGGAGAACTCAGCCCTGCTAAGTCTTCTGTACTGCCTTCGGACAGCAGTTTGTACGACGAGTATACCTTTGAAGGCACTCAGGGTCAGAAAGTGGTTGTTACGGTTGAAAGTACCGAGTTTGATACTTATCTCGCTATTTTCAACTCCCAGGGCGAGCTACTTGCAGAAAATGATGATGCCACGCAGCAAAATTCCAATTCAGAGCTTACTGTTACCTTGTCTGCGAACGGTCGCTACCGGGTTATTGTCAATGCTTACGATCCGCCTCCAAAAGGTAGAGGCAAGTACAGTTTGACTGTCCGCGAAACAACTGGAAATTAGTTTAAACGAAACTTCGGAGTCAGGGCACGGCATTGCCGTGTCCCTATAATTCTAGAACGATCGCACTTACTTGTAGTGCGATCGACTTTGGTACCTTCATGTGTTATCTGAAACTAAAAAAGTCATAATTTTGCATTTATAATTTGATAAATTGTATTTTAAATAACTCTTAAAAGTAGAATAGAAGCTGAAAGAGCGATAAATTTTCAACTTCCATTCTTGATTGATTGAGACTAATTTAACGCAGCCCCAGCCAGGTAAAAAAATCCTGGCGGGTGAAGAATTCTAGAAGCAAAAGCCCCACGAATCCCACCATCGCAAATCTGCCGTTGATTTGTTCTGCATAGGCATTCCACCCAAAGGCTGGTTCTGGTTTTGGGGTATTTGGGGTTGTCGGTTTTGGGGATGGAGGAGTTTTGGCAGTCATTTAAAAGTTTTAAGTTTCGAGTTTTGAGTGATGACTTTTCAGAAGCTTTACGATCGCACAACTTGTAATTTACCAGGAAAATGACACCCCATGCCTAATCTGCTGACTTTTCTAAACTTTGAACCGATTCAATCAGATTTCGCACGGTTTCGGTACCTTCAGAAGGCTCAAAAAACAGCGGGAACTTGCCGCGAGCGATCATTCTCAAACCCAACGGGCCCAGACTCAGCAAACCTTTAACGTCGCGGAAGTAATTTCCTACTACTTCGATGCCAAATTTGCGCTCATCTATCCAGCCACCTTCTTTGACGAGCTCGATTAAGACTTTGCGGTGACGAATTGATCGACTGGCTTGGTCGTCTTTGCGATCGAGAATCTCTTGTTTAATCTTACCAATTTGATCCATCGGCGCGACTTCCATCGGACAAACCGAGTTGCAGTAGTAACAGCGAGTGCATCCCCAGACCCCTGCGGTGCCTTCGTTGTATTTTTCGAGCCGATTTTCGGTTTCGCTGTCGCGGGAGTCGGCGATCGTTCGGTAAGCTTTGGCGAGGGCGTGGGGGCCGACAAATGCCGGGTTGACTTCGCGGGCGTTGCACTCAGAATAGCACGCACCGCAGAGGATGCAGTTGCCAGTTTGGTCGAGTTTCGATCGCTCTTCTGGAGTTTGCAGAAATTCGCGTTCTGGAATTGATCGCGAGGCGGTGCTGACATAGGGTTCAACTGCTTCTAGGTTGTGCCAAAAACTGGTCATATCAACAACCAAATCTTTAATAACCGGCATATTTCCCATTGGGGCGACGGTGATTTCTGGGATGAAATCGGTAGGCATTTCTGCTGAGCAGGAATCTGCTATTTTTTGCAGTCTTGCGAGTTCGCTGGCTACGTTTTCTTTGCAAGCTAATGCTGAGCGACCGTTAATTCGCATAGAACAACTGCCGCAAATTGTATTGCGGCAATTTTTGCGAAAAGCTAAAGTGCCGTCGTGTTCCCATTTAATACTGTTGAGGCAGTCGAGGATGGTATTGCTCTCTTCCACATCTAGGGTGTAAGTGTGAACCCGGGGAGCCTCGTTTTGATTTTGGCGCACTACATTAAAGCGGACTTTCATATTTTGATTAAGGAATTTAGTTTCTATTTTAAGCTAAATTTTTGACATTTTTAGAAAGCTATTATTTTTTTAACCACTACCTTAAGTAAGAGATTTAAAAAAAAATTATTATTGTTTGATAAACATGAATAATTCTCAAGTTATAAATCCTAAATTACCACTTTTTTAAGCGGATTTGTGAGCTATTAATTGGAGATAAAAGTAATTAATTACTGCAATTCGCTAGTCGGAGGTGCGTGATGTCCAGCTTGTTTGTATTAACTTTTATGTTTTCCACACCGGCTTTTTGTCTGGGTCTGCTAAATCCTCAATGGGTGGGACTGGCAACTCGCAAGCGATCGGCTGCCTTGTACGGCGGCTTGATGGCAGTTTCGTTTGTTTTGCTTGGGGTTACAGCACCTAAGACGCCACAACCAGTTTCATCCGGGCTGCTGGCCTCAACTGAATGGCCAGAATTTATGGTAAGCGCACCTTTGCGCTGAAGATAGCTGGGTATGCATTTCACTTTTTTGGCAGCATTACAAGAAATTTTACCAGGACTTACGGCTAGTTGGGGCCAGAAACGTAGTTTTTTAAGAAAAATACTTGGTTCTACTCATTTACTGCAATTAAAAACTCCGGTTTATAGGCGTCGGAGTGCGATCGCAAACTGTAGGAAAAAATTGTGGCTTTAATAAGTAGAAATACCCTAACAGGACTTACGCAAAAACTCGGTTTATTCCAGAAATCGTCGCTTTTTAGATAAATATTGACGCCTAAACCGGGGTTTTGGTCTTTGAGTGCGTCCAGGACTTACTTAGAAACCCGGTTGCACCAGGGTCTGGTGTCCAACGTTCTAGTTTGCTTCGTAAATCATAGGGATTTGTGAGTTAGCCGGCAGATAAATAAGCAAGTTAACTTCTCAGGACTGACGCACAGGGATTAAAGAACTCAGGTTGTTTAAACAGATATCCTTCTTGCTTCACCTCGGATTTTGGTAAAAGAAACCCGGTTTCGGCGTCCTGGATGACTTCTCTTTTTTACTGCTAAAAATCGCTATGTTTAATTTTTTCGTCTTAAGCTTTTTATTGTCGATCCCTGCTTTCTTTCTGGGTATTGTTAATCCGAAATGGGTTGGCGCACCAACCCGCAAGCGATCGATCGCGATGTACGGCGGGTTGATGGCAGCTTCGTTTGTACTTGTTGGCGTCACTGCACCCCCTCAGTCTCAGGGAGTTTCGGTGGCACTTCCGGCCCCAAGCGCTCCGCTAGTATCATCTCAAACCGCTAAGCCGTCACTGCTTTTGGCAGTGCAGACACGCAAGTCGGAGACTGTCAAAACGCCGGCACAAACACCGAAACCTGCAATTTCTGCGAAGGTACCTGCACTTGCCAAACCAGGGCCCGATCGCAAATTGCCATCTTCAGCCAAATCTGTTGAGCGAACCGCAGAGATTGCTCTTGATACACAGCAGCCAAAGGAAGATACCAAGAAAGTTATTTATGAGTCTTCTAAACCAAAGGTTAAAAATGCCGATTTTCCGAGTTGCGTTAACTCGGATTGCAACTGTTCTGACTTTGCGAC
Source organism: Microcoleus sp. Pol12A5 (assembly GCF_036701435.1). NCBI lineage: Bacteria > Bacillati > Cyanobacteriota > Cyanophyceae > Oscillatoriales > Microcoleaceae > Microcoleus > Microcoleus sp. Pol12A5. Next base: position 25,488 of record NZ_JAUBQU010000064.1, on the reverse strand, counting down.
TCAAGCCGAAGCCCCGCGAGTTTTAGAGGCATATCCGGGCGATCCGTTTAAGCTCGATCGAGATCGAGACTCGATCGCTTGCGAAACACTGCGTTAGATTTAATCTGCCAACAGCCTCGGTTAATGATGAAGGCTTTTTTGGGTGATTGTACGAATTGAAGAACGCAAATCGATCGGCTAAAATCATCTAATTGTTGAGCTTGCGGTGCGGGTGCAGCTATGACTTACAGCTTGAGAATTGTCGATTTGCCAACGAGTGAACGGCCACGGGAACGGTTGATGGCGGGTGGCCCGAAAAGTTTGGCGACTGCAGAATTGATTGCAATTCTCCTGGGTACTGGTCAGGGACCCGGCAAACTTTCCGCCGTCGGGCTCGGACAGTATATTTTAAATCAGTTGAGTTTGCATTCCCGCGATCCTGTGGCTGTGCTACGCACTATTAGCGTTCAGGAGTTGACGCAGATTCACGGGATTGGCCCTGCTAAGGCGACTTCGATTTTGGCTGCAGTGGAGTTGGGGAAGCGGGTATTTCAGTCGCGGCCGCCGGAAATGGCTGTGGTTGACTCTCCGCAAGCGGCGGCGGATGCCCTGAGTCAGGATTTGATGTGGCAGTCTCAGGAACGCTTTGCTGTGGTGCTGCTGGATGTGAAAAATCGGCTGCTGGGAACTCAGGTAATTACGATCGGCACAGCCACGGAAACTTTGGCTCACCCACGGGATATATTTCGGGAGGTGATCCGCCAAGGGGCGACGCGGGCGATTATCTCGCACAATCACCCCTCCGGGATTGTGGAGCCAAGCCCGGAGGATATTGCTTTGACGCGACAGTTGCTGGCGGGAGCGCAGTTCTTGTCGATTCCGCTGCTCGATCACTTGATTTTGGGGAATGGGGATTTTCGGAGCTTGCGGCAGACGACGACGCTTTGGGACGAGTATCCCCAGGGCGATTGAATTTTTATACTTAACTAATTTGATTACTATCATTAGTTATTTGTATCTTTGGCTCTCCGACGGCCCAATCAGCTCTGACAGCAGGCAAATTTTCCAGATGGAGTCCCCCGCCAGAGCCTGTTTTGGCTGAATGTCGCTGCTGATACTTAGTTTCGACCACAACTCGGTTAATCTAGTATAGGTAGGCTGAAGAGGTCGCTAATCCGATTTTTTTTGAGCATACTAAACGTATACTGAACCAGCACCTAAATACCCACTTATTAAGAAATTATTAAATGGGATGTAAAATACACGGTGTGGTGATAGGAGGAGAACTGTGTTTCTGAGACTTGCAGAACAACACCGTAAATTCGTTCAAGATTTGGTAATGAACCTCCAAGCTTTAGCGATCGTGCTAGAGCATCGGGGTTATCTGGCATCCTGCTACACTTGCGGGGGTCAGATGAACAGTGCCTCATTTATGGTCAGTTTGACGGACAACCATCTGATTCGATTCTTAGTGTCAGATTACGGTATCACTTGGACTGAGATGCGGGACGACCGCGAACTCATGAAACTAGAAGGTGCAGAAGCGATTAATCAGTTACAAGAACTGGCAAATCTCGTAAAGTATCAAATCCAACCTTCGGAAGCTACTTTAGCGACGGCGCAGCGAGTTTAGCGATTGCACGGTTCCGAGGAAGGCGACGCAAGAAAGTCGGTGCTTGTCTGCTACAACCGAATCCCCAGCGAGTTCGTTGATAGGGTTTAGGTGTTGCACAGCGATGGCTGCTCAACAGACAAGGGTGCTCTCAGGGTGCCTTGAGACGCTCAGTTGATCGAACTCTCATCGGGCAGACGGCATACTTTATGCAAAAAGTGTCAAACTTGGAACCTCTAGTTTTTTTCAGCAGTTGATTCTCCCTTGAGAGCCATTAGCAAAATTTAGAAGTGCGACTGCTCGTCGGCTGCGATGTTAATTTCTCACTTTGGCATTCAAAAGTCAAGGAATTGAAATTAACTTTAAGCAGGGAGGTAGAATTTAACATCCACAGTGAGGATGAGGTTGTGAAGATTGGGTGAAGCGCAGACCGAGGGCTATGGCATACGGGCGATTCAGGAGTCAACTGCAAAGTCGGTAAGGCTTAATTCGAGCCATTTAGTCTGTGCTTTGTTGAAAACATTTTCATTTGTCTAAAATTCCCTGTTTGTATAGTCGCGAATTCCATGAGACTGTTGGCGCATCAATATTTTGTTTCTTTGGGGGTTTAATAATGAACCGCCAAAACGACAAGTACGCCAAGTACCCCAAAAAGGAAGAAGAAAGAGGAAGAAGGATAGAAAAATTAATTGCGGGCAATTATCCGAACACCATCTAAGAGGGGTGTGATGGGAGCAAATGTGAGGAGTCACCCTTCACGGATTCGCCAACAGTATCACGATATTCGCCCGGAGCTTAAATTGACACCAATGCCCTTTTAGTCGCCCCACAAAAGTGTTGTGTACCCCCTACACTCGTCCCGATTTCGGTCGCATCCGCAGTTCTGCCGACATGGGCAGATGCTCGGAACCAATTGGCGGTAAAACTTTGGCTGATTTCGCCCCCCAGTGCTGAGAATACCAAACATAGTCAAGCCTCACCAGGGGAAAAGTTAATTTCCAGTTTAACTGTTTAACCAGTAAATTCAGATCCCACCCGTGAGGAAAAGTAAAGCCAAAACCCAGTCCTGCTGTTCGGAAAGCATCTTGCATAACCGCTCTCAAATAATAGTAGTCTTGAGAATGGTCAGTCAGATTAAAGTCCCCGGCAGCAATAGTCGGCAGCGTTTCTTTCTGGAGTCGGCGCACTAAATCTTGAATTTGTGCCGGTCGGTCGCCGTACTCGTAAACTGGGATTTTGAGGAAAGGCAAAATTTTATGCTGGCGAAACCACGGTGGGGTGGTTGAAATGTTATAAAGAACTACATCTTGCTGGTTCATTGCGATAATAGCTCGTTCCTGTGGTTCGTTCCCACCGGCTAGCTTTAACTTTTGGAAAGAGCGAATGGGATATCTGCTGAGAATCACATGGTATCCGCGCCCCAGGTGGTGCGGGTATAATGCGGCCAACTTAAAGAATACTTCTTTGGCGTAATCCTCCTTAATTTCTTGCAAACAAATGATGTCTGGTTTTTCTTCCTCAATTAGGTTGACCAAAGCTTGTGGGGATTTGTGATGCCAGCCGAGGTTGAGAGAAAAAATCTTGAGGGTTGGCTGGGAGTCAGTGATGTTCGTCGGCTGGGGAGAAAAGTAGGTGACGTGTAGCCAACCCAGCAAACAGATGCCAGCCACAGAGGAAACAATCGCGAACCAGCGTTTCTTTATGATAAAAAACCCTAGAATTGGCAGCAGGAAGATTGGCAAGAAAATCCAAGGAACAAAATCCCCCATCAAGGCAATCGGCCACAGCCTGTCCCAAAAGATCAGTCTCAGAATCAGATAGCTGACAATCAGTGCGGAGTAAGCGTAGGCGAGCAGTTGAGCAGTTAGCTGCAAAAATCGGTAAGGCTTAATCATAGCGCCGTCTGCAATAGCATCCTCTTACGGGTGTGGGGACAAAAAACTGGATACTGCTCAGCTCAAATTAACTGAAATAGCCGCTCCCCGGCTGAGGCTAGGGAATACACTTCTCCTGTGTCCGGCTCTTTTATTTTATACAGACTTCTGGCTGGAAACAGTGATTGAAAATCGCGATCGATATATTGCTATTTAGCGTAAGTTGTTGGTTAAATCAAAATTAGCGATCGCGAAGTTAGGAATCTCAAGCAAATGATAAATCTCAGCGAACTACTAGAACCCATCGCCAGTCAATTTCGCAGTCTGGGAATTCCCGAACCAATTACCCATTGGGGACACCCTGTAATGATGGGGATAGTGGTGGTGGCGATGGGCAGTTTTGTCGGGTATACGGGATGGCAGGGACGTTTGGCTGCCGATAAAGATGTCGCACTCAAAAGTCGCTCGGATCACCGCAAGCTTGCACCGTGGATGTTTCTGTTTCTAGCTTTGGGCTATACAGGCGGTTTGCTGTCGCTGGTGATGCAGCACCAACCAGTCATGGAAAGTCCGCATTTTTGGACGGGTTCGGCAGTGCTGGTTTTGCTGGCTGTTGGCAGCTTGATTTCGCTGACGGGTTTTGGGGGCAACAAGCTGGCACTGCGCGCGGTTCACGCTTATTTAGGCACGACGGCCCTTGCACTTATGGTGCTGCACGCGGCTTTCGGTTTAAAATTGGGGCTGTCTATTTAGAAGAGGAAGAGGAAGGGGAAGGGGAAGGGAAAGAATGTAAGGAAAGAAATTTTCCCATAACTTACGCAGGGGTAGCGAGATACTGAGTTTTTTATCTAAATACACAGCGTTTAGCTTTTTATCTAGGTTTAAAAACCCGGTTTTTTGGGTAAGGAGTGCATACGTCCCGCATAGGTTTCCCTGAAATATTCCCCCTCTAAATTACTAATTAATGAATCAAGCAACGGGTGCCATTTTCTGTCTTGCCTACATTTTGGGATTGATTTCTACAGCGGTTTCTTGGGGTAGATACGGGATACTTGCTTTGGGAATAGCCGTGGCCATCGCCCTGCCGAAATTGTTGCGAAAATATACTAAAAATTCTGTCAAAGTTACTAAGAAAAGACGCAGCCGACAAAAAGAAAATGCTCTTGAAGAACCCTTAGATGCGAGGGAAGAGTTGAGTTTGTTGGAGATGCTGCCGAGAGCGAAATGGGTGTGGGCGGTGGCGGGTTTGCTGGCATTTCTAGCTAGTGTTTATTTTGCAGTTCGATCGCCCCAACCGGCAATAGATGACATTAGCAAACTGATTCCGGCTGGCGGAAACACTCAAGAAGTGGCAGTGACAGTTCGCGGTAGAGTTGTCAGTACGCCTCGATTGACTCGATCGGGTAGATCGCAATTTTGGCTAGAAACAGATTTAGTTAGCGAAATCAACGGCGGCGAGGGAGGAGCAGTCGTAAACCGCCCAGTATCCGGCAAACTCTACGTTACAGTGCCCCTCCTGCAAGCAACGGGTTTGTACGCCGACAATACGATCGCAGTTGTGGGTTCCTTGTACAAACCGCAGCCGCCGTCTAATCCAGGGGCTTTTGATTTTCAAGCATATTTAGCCAGAGAAGGAGCTTTTGTAGGGCTCAAAGGCCGTCAAATTGACTGGAGGAGAGAAAATGCGATCGCGGATGTAAATCGAGTTAACAGCCAAACGGCTGCTTTCTTGGAGCCAAGCGGGATGCAGCCATCGAAAATTCAAGCGATGCGGCAGCGGATAGTGCGATCGCAACTATCGCAGTTAAATGTTCCCGAAGGGCCTTTAATCAGTGCGATCGCCCTCGGCAAACAAGCAGTAGATTTACCTTACAATATCCGCGACTATTTTGTGCAGGCTGGATTAGCCCACGCGATCGCAGCTTCTGGCACTCAAGTTTCAATGGTTTTGGCTTTAGTTCTGGGTTTAACCAGGCGTTTTTCCAAACAATTACAATTTAGTTTTGGCGTCGGTGCTTTATTTTTGCTAGTGGCATTAACTGGCTTTGAAGCTTCAGTATGTCGCGCTGCTTTGATGGGATTTGGAACATTATTTGCTTTGGTGCTGAGCCGCCAAGTTAAGCCGCTGGGATTGCTGTTAATCGCTGCTACCATTTTACTGCTGGTTAACCCTTTGTGGATTTGGGATTTAGGTTTTCAACTGAGTTTTTTGGCGACTTTGGGGTTAATCGTGACAACGCCCCCGCTGATGGCTAAGTTGGACTGGATGCCTCCCGCGATCGCTTCGATTGTTGTGGTTCCGGTCGCCGCTTCAGTTTGGGTGCTACCGCTGTTACTTTATGTTTTTAGTGTGGTATCACCTTACAGCATTTTAGTTAATATTATTGCGGCTCCTTTGCTGTGGATTTTGAGTATTGGGGGGATGGTTAGCGCTTTAGCTGGATTGATTTTTCCCCCCGCTGGCAGTGTTTTAGCGCAACTGCTCGATTATCCGGCAAAGGGGTTAATTGCGATCGCCCAATATTTCTCGCAATTACCGGGTAATTCTGTAGCTGTCGGTCAAGTATCGGTGTTTCAGCTAATAGCGCTTTACAGTTTAATTTGCTGGGTTTGGATCGGGGGAAGTTCGGCAACTGATTCTGTAACGGATAGAAGGAGGAAGGAAGAAAAAAGACGGAAGCCGGAAGCAGTCAGAGGGAAAAACCAGGAAAAAGGGAAAGGGAAGAAGGGGAAAAGCAGAGTTATTGCGCTGCCGAGTTTTTCATCTGCTTGGATTTTACCGCTAGCGCTGGTGGCGGGAATAAGTATCATAGTTTTGCCAGCTTGGCACGTTCAAGCATCTTTATTTCAAGTTACTTTGCTGGCGACATCTGGGGAACCTGTTTTAGTAATTCAAGATAGGGGAAAAGTGGCGCTAATTAATAGCGGTGATGAAAATACCGTAAGGTTTACAGTGTTGCCTTTTTTGCAGCAGCAAGGAGTTAATTCTGTGAATTTTGCGATCGCCACTCACGGTCATTTAGGTTTGAGCGGTGGTTGGGGAAAATTACTAGAACGCTTGCCACTTAAAACATTTTATGATAATAACGATCCGAAACAAATTCACCGTGGCAGCAATCACGAATTTATGACGGCTGTGCAATCACGCCAAGGCGTTTATATTCCTTTAGAAACTAGCACTACAGTTGATATGGGTTCGACCCGGTTGCAGTTGGTGAATGCGGAGATTCCGGTGGTAGAATTTTTGGTGGGAAATCGAACTTGGTTGCTCGTCGGTGAAATGACACCGGAAGCGCAAAAAAAATTGGCAGCAACGGGAACCTTGAAGCCGGCTCAAGTGCTGTGGTGGTCAGGAAAAGCACTGACGGCTGAGTTATTGGGCGCAGTTGGGCCGCAAGTGGCGATCGCATCTGCTGACGAAATCGACCCAGAAACCGCAGCCCAACTGCGCCAAAGCAAAACTCAGATATTCTGGACAGGGCGCGACGGAGCCCTCCAGTGGACTCCCGCAGGGGGATTTAAGACCACTCTGGAATCTGAAGAAAATCAAACTTCTTTTTTATAAAGATTTACAATGTGGCGCACTGTGCGGTAAAATACTTTTAGCTCACATCTCAAATCTATTGGAGAGGTGGCAGAGCGGTTGAATGCGGTAGACTCGAAATCTACTTTAGGGGTAACTCTAACGTGGGTTCAAATCCCACCCTCTCCGTACATCTAAGCCTCAAGTGGCAAGCGCGCACCTTATTAATGTAGGGCGCGCGTTGCTTATCTAACCCAAACTTCAACCTAGGGCCCGCGCTGCGCACATTATGATGTTAGCGATCGTTCAATCAAAAATGAGTTAATTCAAATAGAGTTTTCAGCTATGAAATTAAACTCCACAATCTCAGTAGCATGATAGCCGGTTTCGTTTCGGTAAGGTAGATGCGTAGAATCTCAAGGGAATTCTTAACTCGGAACCGAGAACAAAAACAGAGAAGAGTTTTTGTAAAGCAGGCGGTTGTAAACCGCTGCCTCCATCACTAACTAATAAGGTGCGGACGGAGTATGGGGGAATGAGCCTAGATTTTTTGTTTCCCTAGTTTGTAGTCGCTAGTTCCTAGCCTGAGAGCAAGAGAGCCTGTTTCCCGTTGTTCCCCGTGTCCTCTTTCTTGTAATAACGAGGTTCCGAGTTGGGGGGCGGTACTCTATGCGGTAAAAGCCTAGCACGAACTGCTCATACTGGAACAGAAATCACAAACTCCGAACCCTGCCCCAATGAGGAATTCACAACTAATTTACCTCCATGTTTTTCCACAACAATGTGGTGGGCTATAGACAATCCTAATCCGGTTCCTTGACCCACAGACTTGGTTGTGAATAAGTGGTTAAAGATGTTTTCCTTGACTTCATTCGACATCCCCACTCCATTATCCTTAATGCGAATTAAAACCTGATTGTTGTCTTCGCTCAGAGCAGTTTGAACCGTGATTTGATTGGGGAGGGCTTTAATTTCCTGAAAAATGCGTCCCTTATTTGACTCCTCCAGAGCGTCAATGGCATTCGCCAGTACGTTCATAAATACCTGGTTCAACTGGCCGGGAAAGCATTTCACGAGCGGCAAATCACCATACTCTTTCACAACTTCAATGGCAGGGCGAAACTCGCTCGCTTTTAAACGATGCTTGAGAATCAGGAGAGTGCTTTCGAGTCCGTCGTGAATATTGAAAGAAACTGGTCGATCGCTGTCTGCCCTGGAAAACGTTCTCAAACTCGTACTGATATTGCGGATGCGATCGACTCCATCCTTCATTGAGCCAATTAACTTGGGCAAATCTTCTCGCAAATACTCCAAGTCCATATCCTCAATTTCTGTTTCAATTTCCCCTCCTGGATTGGGAAATGTTTCTTGATAGAGATCGATCAAATTGAATAAATCCCCGACGTATTCTTGAGCGGGTTGCAAGTTGCCGGCGATAAAGCCTACGGGATTGTTAATTTCGTGGGCTACCCCTGCGACTAAATTGCCGAGAGCAGACATTTTCTCACCTTGCACCAATTGCAGTTGCATCTGTTTGAGATCCTCAATAGACTGCTCTAGTTTTTGGGCATATTCCTGAGATTGTTGATACAGTCGGGCGTTCTGTAAGGAAATTGCAGCTTGGGAGCAAAGGATGTTTAGGATGGCGACGCGATCGCCCGTGAATACCCCTGTTGCTAAATTATTTTCCAAATACAAAATCCCCATCATTTTCCCTCGCTCGCTGATTGGAGTGCAAAGCAGGCTCTGAGGTTGGTGTTGGATTATGTAGGGGTCAGATGCAAATCTTGGTTGATTGCTAGCATCATCAAAAATCAGGGTTTCTTTTGTACGTTTGACGTAGTTGAGCAGGCTCAGAGGAATTACTTCGCTCTCCTCAACCGGAATTGATTGCAGAAGGCAGTCTTGACGGTTTGTGCAGTGGACGTTGAGCCTCCAGTTTCCCTCTTCATTCAAAATTAAGGCTCCGCTTTGTGCTCCGGCATTCTTCACCACAACTTGCATGAGGGTAGTGAGCAATTGATCGAGTTTAATTTCGCTAGATAGAGCTTGAGAAGCTGTGATAACTGTCGGCAAATCTACTAAGCCCCAACTGCTGGTGCTACCGATAATTGTTCTATTCGTGTTAGATACGGATGATTCACTATGGGTGGATGTGTGAATTGTTTCGCTCGGATTCTGGCGAGCTCGCTCCTGTTCCAGGATCACAGCAAGCAATTGAGGATAGCGCTGTTCTAGATGGTCAATCTTTGCTTTTGCTCCCCAACGAGCGTAAGCATAGTAAGCATCAATTAAATAGGGTTTTGCCAGTTTTTCTTTACCCCATTCTAAATAGAATTTAGCAGCGAGTTCGTGAGCTAGAGCTTCCTCGTTGATGTATTTGTTCTCTTTGGCGAGGGCAATAGCCTTGTCGTACATCTCGATCGCTTCTATTTTTTGGTTTAAAACCCGATGCCGTTCTGCCTCTACTATATAGAATTTATGCAGATGATTCATGGGGGCATGATATGCCCATTTTTGCATTTTTTCTTGATTAGCTTGTACTCGGTCAAGAAGTTCATGTTGTTCTGACTGTGGAGTGTCAGAATACACCGCCAACCGCACCAAAGAATCGTAGAAATGGAAAACAGGAACAACGGGCATTCCTATTACTGCATTTAAATAGTTCTCTGCTATAGCGATATTATCAATCGCTTCTGAGTATTTTTCAAACAAATAACAAAGTAAAAGTTTGTTTAAATATATGTATGCAACTCCTACTTTATCGTTCGCTTGCTGGTAAAATGGCAGCTTCATCTGCTCGTCACAGGCTTCACCCTTTAGAAAGCAGGAATTATCACTTTTTCCCAGCAAATTCAAGATAGCCTGCCAATAAATTTCTATATAATTAAGCGCTGTTTCTTGCTTGATTTTATGAATAGCATCTCTGTTTCTTGCTATCTCTATTTCAAGGAGATTCAGTTCTTTGCCACTATAGTAAGCTGAACAGGAAGACTGTAATAAATTATAGCCGGCATATTCTAAATCTCCTGCCTCCATTCCGCTAGAGTAAGCTGACACCAAAGGCTCTAAGGTTTCCCTGAGATGCTCTTTGCAATGTCGGATAAATAAATTTACTATGAAGGCTGTCTTTGTTTTGATTTCTTGAGAATTTAACTTTGACACTAGACTTAAAGCCAATTGACCGAACTGATAACCTGAATCAATATCTTCCACAACTCCACAAAGAAGAAAACCATAATTGGCGTAAGCAAAGGGAGAAACAAAAGCATTCCCATATTGGACGGATAATTGTACTTGTTTGCACACAGTCAAAGGCAACAGTGCAGGAGCAGCAATGTATGCAGGAGCAAAGATACTTGATAAAAGTCTCATAGCTGCTAGTTTATAAAGATCGCTCATTTGAGGCAGCTCAATTAAGTCCTCAATCCGCGTTCCGCTCAAAATTGAGGCGGTTTCCCCTAATGCCTGCCCAATATCAGACGGATTTGGCTCGCAGGGAAACTCTACCCCCAACTGTTTTAAAACTTGTAGTCCCGTATTCAGCGCTTCCTGTAACTTATTTTGCGCCATGTAAGCTTGCATCTGTACTTCATATACCTTCACTTTGTCCAGTAGCATTTTGGCGCAGCTTTCCACAACTGATGCCAATTCTTCCATCCGCTCAAAGTCACCGCTTAGATAAGCTGTTTCTGCTGCTTCGGTATGCAGCGCTAATGTTACTTCATACTGATTATGCCAACTATTTGCTGTCAGTAATTCCCTGCCAATCTTGAAATAGTCAACCGCAGCACGATAGGCAGTAGCCGCTTTGGCTTTCTTTCCAGCAACTAGATTCAATCGTGCTAATTTCTCCCGTTCTGCCTCCGGGGTAATTAGCTCAAATCCCACATTTAAGTGATTGACAATATCAAAAATTCTTTCTTCTCGATCGGCTTCTGGCGTATTCTTTAACAGCAGTTGACCTATTTTTAAGTGAGTAGAGCGCTTTTGGTCTTCAGGAATGAGAGAATAGGCTGCTTGCTGGACGCGATCGTGTAAAAACTTATATTTGGGTAATTGGTCGTGGGTAAATGATAATTGGTCAGATTCCTTCCCATTACCGATTACCGATGCGCTATTCCCCTCTACTTGATAAAACTTATAAACTTCGGTAATGGGTAAAATTAGCCCGTCTTCTAGTGCCTTCCATAAAGCTGTTGCGGTTTCTAGGGGCGAATTTTCATCAACAATTGCTAAAGTCCCTAAATCGAACAGATTGCCAATACAAGCAGCTAACTTTAAAACTTCCTGTGTCTGGGTTGGCAACTTTCGCAACTGAAGTGCCATAAATTCTACTACATCATCTGTTAGTGCCAAGGTTCGCACTCGGGCAATATCGCACTGCCAATACCGCTCTTCAAAATTAAATTTAATGAGCCCATCTTCATGCAATGATTTGAGGAATTGTGTGCTGAAAAATGGATTGCCTTGGGTTTTCTGATAAACGAGTTCTGTCAAAGGCAGAGCCAACGCTGTAGAACAAGCTAGAGTATCGGCTACTAAACTATTCACGTCGGCTCGATCGAGCGGAGCTAAGGTAATCGCATTCACCTTTGCTTCAGTTTTTTGAATATCTGCTAAGGTCAGCATCAAGGGATGTGCTGGAAACACTTCGTTATCTCGATAAGCTCCCATTAATAAGAGATAGCAGTTATCAGCAGCACTCATCAGCAGTTGCATTAATTTTAACGATGCTGAGTCTGCCCATTGCAAATCGTCCAAGAAAATAACTAAAGGATGTTCTTTTGTTGTGAATAATTGAATAAACTTTTCCAATAACAAATTGAAGCGATTTTGACCGGCACTGCCAGAAAGTTCTGGGGCTGGCGGTTGTGAGCCGATAATACGTTCGAGTTCGGGAATGACTTCAACGATCGCCCCAGCGCTATCGCCCAAAGCTGCCAAAATCTTCACCTTCCATTCTTCAATTTTAATATCTGTTTCTGACAGCAATTGTCCCATTAAATCGCGAAAAGCTTGGACAAATGCTGAAAAGGGAAGGGTGCGTTGAAATTGGTCAAATTTGCCTTTAATAAAGTAGCCTCGCTGTCTCACAATTGGTTTGTGAACTTCGTTGACAACAGCGGTTTTGCCAATGCCGGAGAAACCGGCAACCAGCATCATTTCGGTACTTCCCCCACTGACCCGCTCAAAGGCCGCTAGCAGGGAGAATACTTCCCTTTCTCTACCGTATAATTTTTCGGGGATAGAGAAGCGATCGCACACATCTCGCTCCCCTATTTTAAAGTTAGTCAGCGCCCCTGTCTCTTGCCACTGGGACAAACAAGTTTCCAAATCAAACTTGAGTCCGATCGCGCTTTGATACCGAGCTTCAGCATTCTTCGCCATCAGTTTGCTGACAATCTCAGACAGCACCAATGGAACACTCTGGTTGATCGTTGAGGCTGGGATAGGTTGTTTGGCGAGGTGGCAGTGTACCAAATCCATTGGATCGTCTGTTTGAAATGGTAACTTTCCTGTTAGTAATTCGTAGAATGTTACTCCTACAGAGTAGAAATCTGTGCGGTAGTCAATACCCCTGTTCATCCGGCCAGTTTGTTCTGGAGATATGTAGGGTAAAGTGCCTTCGAGGACGTTAGGATTTTGAATTTCTTGGGTTTCGCGAGGAAGTAGGGAAGCGATGCTGAAGTCAATCAGCTTCACTTCTTTGCTGGTGGGGTTAATCAGAATGTTGGCGGGCTTGAGGTCTTTATGGATGACGTGGTGGCGATAAAGTCCGTCCAGGGCGTTGGCAATTTGAATGGCAATGGGAAGAAACTCGTTAACGGGCAAGCCTTCTAGAGGTTCGTTGCTATCGGATGCGAGACTAGCAAGGTAGTTACTTAAGGAAATTCCGCCAAAGTCTTCCATCACCAGAGCATAGTGGTTATGGTAAGTCTCCAGGCTGTATGCCTTAACACTGCCAGGGATATCTAAGTTTTTAGCAATGATGTACTGGTTGCGAAAATGAACCAGTTCGTTGAACCGGGGAAAGTCATTTCGCAGCAGTTTGATCGCGACTGGCTGCCCATTTTCCGAGCGAATGCCACGATAAACTACAGTTCGATTACCTGCGTATATTTGCTCGTTTATGTGATATCCTAGAAAAAGATTTGTGATGCTAGTCATACCTACGTATTCCTACTACTTCTATAAAGCCTGAAGTTTCTGAGAGTTGATATCTACTATTGTCGCTCTATCTGCTGTGCTATTCATTGTATTACATTTTTCTTAATATACTTTGTGGTTCAACTTATGAAAGCACGAGTTTAAAACAATACTTGAATTGTTTATGCAAGAACTGTTTATACTTGAGTTAAGACTCAGTAGAAAATGAAGGAGGCTAAGGCTGATTGAACGACAGCAGTTTATAGAAGAGGAATTAAAGAGACTAATCAGGTACTTAAGAGTATTTTTGACACCGATGCTTGTATGCGATCGCCTATTAAGTTTTAATGTATAGTTTAGGTGATAATTTAATGTCATTAATACAATTCTGTCGGAGCGTAATTTAAAGTTGGAAGCATAGAAAATTGAGTTTGTGTGTCAGATTTGGGACAAATGAAGATTCATGGGATCGCCAGCCGAATTATTGGTCGAGAGGCCAGAACAAGCTGCCCCACTCTAATAAGTGAACCAGGCATTAAATGCCAAAGTTGATAAGTAGACTATCGAACTAGCCCAAGTCAATTATATTTTGCCACTCACATACTTACAATTACGAATTACCAATTACCCCTTTGATTGTTTCACTTCCAATACCTGCGCCAGTGAAACAAATTCTCCCACAAATTCTGCATAAAAGTATTGCTGCCCAAGCGCTGCGACTCCCAAACAGCAGCAGTTTGACCGTTAATTGCCGAAAAACTCGACCAAATATAAGGAAGTTCGGCGATCGCCTCCACCTTCATTCCGTGACGCACAGCCAAAGCGATCGCGTGAATCAACTCAGCAGCTTGCGGTCCCACAATACTCGCTCCCAAAATCTCCCCGTTGCGACGCCCGACAATCTTACAAAAACCAGTTGTATCCCCGGACATTTGAGCTTTTTCAACATTCTTGAAATATTCGCGACAAATAATGAGATCGTCTCCAAAACGGCGCCTTGCTTGCGCTTCAGTCAAGCCAACCCTCGCCAATTGCGGGTCAGAAAAAATCGCCCAAGGAATCCCGCGATAATCTATTTGAAACATCGGCAAAAACAAAGCATTTTTCACAGCAACCGCAGCTTCGCAATTAGCGATGTGAGGGAACGGATAACCCCCAGCAAGATCGCCGATCGCGTAAATGCGGCGATTAGTTGTTTGCAGCTTTTCATTTAAAATCACCCCCCGATCGCTGAATTTAACCCCAGCGGCTTCGAGATTTAACCATGCAAAATGATGCTGGCGGCCCGTGGCCAGAAAAATCTCCTCAGCTTCGATCGCCCTTGGCCCAGCTTGAATCCACTTCTTACCATCAATCACCCTCGCTTGAGTCACCTCAGTAGCAGTCAGAATTCGCACTCCCTCAGCTTCCATTGCAGCTTGAACCAAGCCAGCAGCCTCTCGGTCTTCTTTCGTCAAAATGTGCGAACCCTTCACCACAAGCGTAACAGTAACCCCTAATCGAGCAAAAGTTTGAGCCACTTCGACACCGCTGGGATCTGCGCCGATTACAGCCAAACTTTTAGGCAACTGTGGAAGTTTTGCTAATTCCCCGACAGTTTCCGAAGTAAAAAAGCCAGCAGACGAAAGTCCTTCTATATTGGGAATCGCCGGCAGAGTTGGACAAGCTAGCAAATAACAAAGCGATCGCAATTTTCGCCCGCCGACAACGAAAGCCAAATCCGGTTTCGCCACAAACTCGCCGCTGCCAAAAATAACATCGACACCGCGAGCAGCCAAAACGCCGAGATCATCAATTTCTGACAAATTAGAAACAACACCCTCGGCCCACTTGAGAACCCCGTCAAACCCTAATTTGATCGGCATAGAGGAATTAGCGACTTCCCAGCGAACCCCCAACTGCTGGCGGCAGATCTGCTGGGCAAAACGAGCAGCCTCCCTCAAAGTTTGGCTGTATCTCAAACCAAGGTCGATCGACTCTTTCCCCCCAGTCGGCAAATCTTGGGAATTACTTAGCGGTTCCACCAAAGCAACGCGAGCCGGGAAATTAGTTGCAGTCAAAGCAGCATAACGTCCGGCCGGAGTTCCACCAATAATCACTAAATCATAGTCAAGCATAAATAAAGAAGTCAGTAGTCAGTAGTCAATAGTCAGTAGTCAGCAGACTTGAATTGCTTTCCTTAGCTCTTAATTCTTGAAATTATCTGCATTTATCTGCGTTCATCTCCCTTGTATCTGCGGTTGACCGGCTGTATCAAAGATGTGCAGTCTTAAACTCACTGGCATTCATCTCACGCCAAATCTTTGATGCTGGCGTGAAATGAATTTCCTAGTTAACGACTAATCACATCCCTAAGTCCAGCAATCAGCTGCAGATTGTCCGTCCTGGAGCGCACAGCCACCCGAAAAAAACGATCGCCCAACTCAGGAAAACTCAAACAATCCCGAATCAAAATCCGGTGTCGTTCCAACAGACTTTTTTGAATAGAAGAAACCGACATAGACGACTCAACCAACAAGAAATTAGCCGCGCCTGGAAAAGGTTGCAAACCCGGTAAATTAGCCAAAGCCTCAAATAGCTCAAAGCGAGCAACAGGAAGCCAATCCCAGGTTTGCCGCTCAAAAGCAGCATCTCGAACCACAGCAGCAGCAGCAGCAGCAGCCAAAGCATTCACAGGCCAAGGATCGCGCTGCTGCTGCCAGCGGCGCAGAATATCGGGATGGGCGATCGCACAGCCCAAGCGCAGTCCCGGCAGAGAATAGAATTTAGTGAGCGATCGTAAAATCACCAAATTCGGAAACTCCTCAACAGCATCGATCAAAGTTTCCTGCTCAGAAGGCGGTAGAAAGTCCATAAAGGCCTCATCCACCACCACCATACCTAACTGCTTCACATAAGGCAAAATCGCCTCTCTC
Organism: Microcoleus sp. Pol12A5; assembly: GCF_036701435.1. NCBI lineage: Bacteria > Bacillati > Cyanobacteriota > Cyanophyceae > Oscillatoriales > Microcoleaceae > Microcoleus > Microcoleus sp. Pol12A5. The sequence goes on along the minus strand of NZ_JAUBQU010000064.1, from coordinate 9,435 downwards.
CCAAACAGTAAACCCGTAGGATTGTGCGGGTTGTTCAGAAGCAAACCTCTCTCGGCATCGAGAGCAAGAGGAACCGGGAGACGGAAAGAAGGGGAGACAAGGGAACGGTTAGAAACCGACAAATCATCCGTTACTAAGCGGCGAACAGGCTCCGCATCCAACAATTGGAGATCCAAAGGACATTTGAGCACCTTCGCCCCGAAAGCCGAAAGAGCCCGCCAGTAATCGCCAAAAGCCGGAGTCACCAAATAAGTCGCCGGAAGCTTCGACAAATCCCAAGCCGCCCAAGTCAATAATTCCGCCGAACCATTCCCCGGCAAAATCCAATCCGGGTCAACATTCAAAGCCTCACCCAAAGCAGTCCTGAGCTCTCCATAATCCGGGTCTGGGTAAGCCGTAAGACTGCTCAAGTGTGATTGAATCGCATCCAGGGCCGACTCAGGAGGGCCCAAAGGACTGATACTGGCAGAAAAATCCAGAATAGCAGAGGCAGGGCAGCCTGCCAGTGCGGCTGCCCAAGCTAAATTCCCACCGTGTACAGGTCTAATCAAGACTCAGTTCGCCAGCTATTCCGCGTTTTTCGGGGGTGCAACTCTGTCCTTAAACAACTTCCCTGCGGAAAATGCAGGAACTCTGGTTGCCGGGATTTCCATCTTGTCGCCAGTTTTGGGATTGCGACCCTCGCGGGCCTTGCGTTCCCGCGACTCAAACGAGCCAAAACCGACCAGCGTCACCTTGTCGCCATCGGAGACAGCTTCCATGATTGCTTCAAGGGCGGCACTCAAAACAGCATCTGCCTGTTTTTTCGTCACGCTAGCCTTTTCCGCGACTGCATCAACCAATTCACCTTTGTTCATTGCGAACTCCTTCTGGATTTGCAAAATTACGTTAAACAGAGTTAGTTCAACTATTAGCCGTGAGCGATCAACTGGATTGAGGTGTGGATTGGGAGGTTTGGGTGGTTCCCTATTGCTCCCGTCCGCTTCCTCGAATCACAACTCCTGCTGAATACTAATTACCCTAGGGTAATTGGTCAGAAAAGGAATTTTTGTTTCTAAGTGCTGAAAACCCCACAGCATCTAATTTTCACTGCATTATTCTAAAGTCTTGCCGACCGTTATGGATCGGTGGAACCTTTAATTTATATGGAACTTGCTAATTTTTTTTAATTAATCCCAAAATTTAGGTAAAAAAATACCACCTTGGAGAGAAGATTTGTCGCCTCGGTGGATTTGAAAGCCTAAAGAAATAAGAAATAGAAGGAATAAAATGTAATTTGTCAAGGGCTAAAGGAAAAGTTTTTTCCTTCTTTCTTCTTTCTTTCCCCTCTTTCTTTCGCCAGCGGGGCAGGGCTGTTTCATTCTCTCTAAACCCGCCAGGGGCTGAAGTCCCTGTCTCATAGCAGAAGTCGTCTTTAGACGACTGAAAGAGTGATTTATCAATAGTCCGGACAGTTTTCAAGCACTAACGGTAGAATGAGGGTTTCAGCCTTCTCAGCGAGATCTAATGCTAACGGTAGAATGAGGGTTTCAGCCTCTGTCTCAAAAACTGTCCGGAGTATTGATTTATACTCCTCTTGCATAGGACTAATGAGTTCTTTAGTCCTATGCAAGAGGACTTTAGCTTTGAAGCAGGGTTTGAAACCCCTGTCGGACTGTCGAGTTCAGGGGAAAGAGGGTGGAAAGTTGACAGCAAGGCATTTTTCCTTCGTTCCTACTGTCTCGGCTGGACGGGCTGGCTGCGCTGCAACAGTTGGCGGGCGTCGGGACTGATGTTGTTTTGGTAGCCAAAGTTCGATCGATCGCTATCATCCAAAATCTGCGGTGTCAGCAATACAATCAACTCCGCTCGCTGGTTAGCCTTATTGGTACTCCTGAACAGCGAACCGATAATCGGCAAATCTCCCAAAATCGGAATCTTGTTCGCTGTAATCCGTTCTTCGTCGCGGATAATCCCCGAAACAATCAAAGTCTGACCGTCCCGCAGGCGAATTAAGCCTGATTGCAACGAGCGCTCGCCCAGCAGCCTGATAGTATTGGTGTTCGGGCCCGTGCTTAGGTTTTGGGGGGTGCCCGGTGTCCTGATAATCGGGTTCACCCGCAGAGAAACAAAGCCGTTGTCGTCAATCCGGTCAATTGCTACCCCCAACTGCAAACCAGCCCTGTCTTTGACGGCCGTCACCGTTGTGGTACTTGTATTTCCGGTAGTCTGGGTGTCGGACGTGATGTTACTGATCACCTCATCAGTAATATTCACATTCGCCGTTTCTCCTTCTTGAACCACCAAAGTCGGATCTGTCAGGATTTTGGCATTCTGGCTCTGAATAGTTGCCTGCAACGCCGACAGGAACCTCCTGGGATATTGAAACAGCGGGAACAAGCCGAACTCTGCACTTCCTGAGCTAGTCGTCGAGCCTGGCTCGTAATCCGTAATTCCAACTCGCGTGGGGTCATTAGTAATTGGGGCTGTAGGCCGGAGGAACACACCTTTGGCGGGACCTTCGAGACCTTGACCTGTAAACGGCACGATACGCCGGCCGTTCGCATCATAGAAAACATCCGGAGTTCCTAGGGGATTGCCGATGATCGGTCGAGCGATGGGATCTCCAAGGCCAGCGGGCGGATTGATGCCGCCAAAATTGAGACTTGCCGCCCCATTGTCATTGACAAAGAAATTGTTATTAATTCCGAAAGAGAAACTGCTGCTGGTGTTGTTGTTTCCCAACAAGTTGATATCGATCACCTTGACGTTGACTGCAACTTGACGGCGGCGCAAATCTAGCTGTGTCAAGAAAGCCACAGCCATGTCAACTTTGCGCGGGTCTCCCACTAAAGTGATGGAATTAAGCCGAGAATCCGCCAGCACCGACAGTCCCCTCAGTAAGAGCGGCCCGGTGCCTTCCCTAGCGCCGATCGCCTTAATGTCCGGTTCCCTAATTTCCACATCCCGCGCCGCATTTCCCTGGCCCACGCTTTGAATCGTCACCCGAGTAATCGGCAGTTGAGTTTCCGCACCTTGAGCGCTCAAAAAGTTAGCTGCATCCGTAGAGCGAACTTGATTGAGCCGGAGAGTCCGAATGATAATATTGCGCGAGTCGATCGGCAAGCTAGTCCCTACAAAAATCGTCCGCCCCTGACGGTTAGCTTGCAGCCCGCTGAGCCGCAGCACGTAATTAAAGACATCTTGCACCGACTCGTTTTCGATGTCCAAAGAAATCTTGGGCCCTTCATCTGAGCCGGAGGCTCCCGGCTGACCAGGCACTGCGGGCTGGCCCGGTTGAGCGGGGGCACCGCCACCTGTAAAAGCAATGTTCAATCCAGCAGCGCGGGCCAGCAGAGCCAAAACGTCCCGGACTGGGGCATCCCGCAGCACCAAGCGGGGGATGCGTTCTCCCGAACTCAGTTCAATATTTCCCGCGCCGGGGGCTATGTTGGACACCGCGATATCTCCCAAGGGCGGCGCAACTGCCCGTGGCTGGAAAGGCGCCGCCTGATTTGTCTGGGATTGAATTTCGCTGGGGAGGGGCGGGCGATCGTTTCTGGTAACAGTAACTTCGGGATTTGGCAGCAGCACGCCTGGGTTTTGCGACGTGCGGACTTGGGGAGCCTGCCGGGGAGCTGTTTGGCTCAGTGGCAGTCCCGGAGGCGGCGGGGGTACAGTTTGGGCAGACTGTGCTGTACCGCCCTCTCCGGCTACACTGAGGACGATGCTTTGGCCTTGTCCCGGCACAATTTGTCCGTTGGGAACTCCGTTGGTGCCGGCTACCACAACGCGGATGCTGTTAGCCTCTACCTGGCTGATTTCTACGGAAGAAATCCCTGGAGCGGGGTTATCTTGACGGAAGCTGTTGCCTTGTGGCAAGCGAAGCTGGGTGTTAACAATTGTGGCTTGGTAAGTATTGCCGTTATTGATGGCGAAAACTTGCGGGCGATCGCCCTTTTCTGTCGCCAGCACAATATTTACGCCATTATTGCCTTGACTTACTTGCACTCCTGTGACTTGAGTGGGCGCTGCCCAGACGGGGGCTTGGGCGATCGCAACTCCTGCAACGCTGCATAAGAGTCCTCCACTTAACCGTAGATGCTGTTTCACGTTCTCTCCTCCACTACACTTTGTTATTTTTTGTTCGCAGTCTTTTGTCGCTAGCTGCTAAACTCACTAAAATATTCTCGCTTCGAGCCTTTTTAAACGAAGAAGTTATGCCCTTTTCGATTTTAGATTTTCGATTGGGAATAACAGATGACATAGGGGTTAGAAGCTATCCTACAGCAATCCTCGCATCATTTGTGTATTTCTTACTCCCTCCCCTTTGTAAGGGGAGGGTTGGGGTGGGGTAAAAAAATTACGACTCCTGCAAAAATTGCTATACAGTTCCATTACTTTTTGAAACTGGTATTAGAAGAAATTAGGTTTTAGAGCAAATTATTGATTGCCATATAAAAAGAACTATTTAATGGCATTCATATTTTTTGACTTCTACCTTCAATCATCCAATTTCAACCTTCTGCCTTCTGCCTTCTTGTGAAATAGCCATTTGGTAACAATAGCTAACTAATATCCGCCAAACTACAGCTACTTAGCAGCAGGACTTGGAGCCGGAGTTGGCGCTTTTTCTTCTTGCTTTAACGGCAGCAGTGCGTGCAAGTCAAAAGCAGTTTTAATTTTAGTTGGCGGCTGCTCCACAGGGACTATTTTTCCTTTCAAAAAGTCAACTTCAATGGGCTGATTTGATGCTAGCAATTCAGATTTCAAATTCCTAACTACCAACAGCGACTGCATCAACTCCAAGTTACGCATAAAATTGCGGGTTTGAGCGAAAGTGCCTTCAAACTCTACCTTGAATTTTTTGCGTCTGAGCTTGCCAGCCAGGGACGGCCCGAAGGAGGTATCGGCGAGAATATCAGGGTCTGGAGCTCCCGGCGCGGCGGTTGCTGCCGCTGGGGGCATATCCGGCTCAAACTTGGTAATTTTAGCCTTGAGGTCATCTCCTTGCACGCCTGCATTGATTCTATTAACCAGTTGCGTCATGTCAAGCAAAAGCGTGTTGGCGCTGGCGTCGCTGGCAAACATTGCCGTCACGTTTGCCCGACGCTGTTTTGCTTCTTCTTGCTTGGCTTCTGCTTCTGCCTTTTTTTGAATTTGAGTTTTCAATTGCAGTTGCGTTTGCTTGCTTTCGCTAAGTTTTTGCTGGAATTCGCCGCTTTTTTGGAATTCCGGAAGTACGAACTGGTAGCCGAGGCCGCCAGCGAGTAGGAGGCCGAGAACCGCGATGCCGATTGCTTGGACTTGGGGTGTCAGCTTAATGCCGAATATTTCCTGAGCCCCTGTCTCTTCTGCTTGTGCGCCGCTGGGAATAAACTGATTTGCTGTCATTGTTTTTTCACCTCTGGTTTTTGTGGTTCTAGCACTCCTTTTTCTTGAAGTGTTTCTATCCGTATTGCTAGCCCGTCTGCTTGCTTGCTGCGGAGCTCGGGGAGCAACTCGGAGGCTCCGGTCGGGCTGAGCGTCGTTTCAATTTTATATTCCACTACCGGTCGCAGTTTGGGAAGTTCTGGTGGTGCTGCGTTTTGGTTGCGTACTTGTAATTGTACGGGGTTGTTTTTTAAGGTGGCCGCTATCAGTTTGGTATCGGTGTTAAGGAAGAAAGGAGAGCGCTGGACTAGCAGCATAAAGTCGTTAACTTGAGCAAAGGTACTGGCTATCCCTGAAATTTGTACTTTTGCTGCCTGCTGCGGGACGACGGGAGGGGGAGCGGCAGCCGGGGTAGGGCTGGCTGGAGACGGACTCGCTCCTGGGGACGGGCTGGCTGCGGGGGTGGCTGCAGGGGGTGGGGGTGCTGCTGCAACGGGGGAGGGACTGGGGTCGATTTGCTCGATTTTGCCAATTTGCACTCCCGCCGGAGTGCGGGCGCTGAGGTCTTGCAGCATCGCTGACCAAGGTTTAATTTGGTCGAATACTCCGGCTAATGCTTTGTATTCGGCGGTAACTTGGTCGGTTTCGGCGTTGATGGCTTTGATGGTGCTGGCTTGAGTGTTTAACGTTACCAGTTCTTGGTCGATGGTTGCTTGTTGTTGGGCCAACTTGTTATTTTCGTTAGTCGCCCACCACCAGGCGCCCAGGACGGCGGCGTTGACCCCGAAGGCAAACAGCACCGCCCCATATATGGGCAGTTGGTCTTTGGCTCCACCGGAACTTTTTTTAGCTGGGCTTTTGGTTGCAACTGGTTTGTAGTCCGGACGGTCGTTGAGAAAATTAATATCTAGGCTGTACATGGCTTCACTCGATTTTATAGCAGAAGGAAGAAGGCAGAAGGCACAAGGTAGAAGGTAAAAGACACAAGGAAGAAGGAAAAACTGATTTACCGCTTATGTTTGAGCAATTAAGAATGTCCTAACAGTCTTGGCTGTTGCTATAGATTTAAATTTGAAACTTGAGATTTTAGACAGAACCCAAGATTGCTGGTACAAGTGAAGGATTTATTTAGGGAAGAAAGAAACAACTTTTTGCCTTCTACTGAAAGAAGGGGCTGCTTCTACTTCAGATATATTCTACCTTTTACCTTCTACCTTCTACCTCCAATATTTTACCTTCTACTTTCTACCTTCTTCTTTTGGAAGGGATTTTTACCTAAAATTCTCAAATGGGTTTTTCTCTCATCTAAAACTGTTAGGTCACATAACCTCCCTTAGTCCTAAACCTAGCGCGACTCCTAAACCTGCTCGCTGTTCAGGGGTAATTTCTTGGCTGATTTCGAGTCCTAGGGTTTCGATGGGATCGACTTGAGATGCGGGCAAGCTTAATCTTTGCATAAAAAATTCGTCTAGTTTGCCGATCGCAGCTCCAGGGCCTGCTAGCAGCAGTTGCGCTACCTCGAGTTCTTCGCTCTGGTTGAGGTAAAAGTCTACTGAGCGGCGCAGTTCGTCTGCTAGTTCTCCCAATACTTTTATCATCGCATTTGTTCCCGGATTGGCGTCTCCCGATGCGCCCATTGTATCTGTGACGGGCAGGGTCATGCCTTGCAGTTCGCTGGTGTCTCTGGTTGGCGGCAGGTTCATGGCTTGGTTGAGGGCGGTCTGGATTTGGTAGGTGCCGATCGGGATGGTACGGTTGAACTGAGGTATACCGTCCACTACTATAGCTAACTCGGTGCTGTCAAATTCTATGGCGGTGAGAACTGCTGCTTCTTGGGAGGAAAATTGTTGCAGTTGTTCTTTGAGGGTGCGGATTAGAGCAAAACTGGTTACTTCTAGTACGTCTATAATCAGTCCGGCTTCTTTGAAGGTTTCGATGTATGTGTCGGTAACTTCTCTGCGGGTTGCTACTAACACGACTTGTACTTTTTCTACTCCATCGTCATCTACAAATAGGCCTATTTTTTGATAGTCTACGTCCGCGTCTTCTCTGGGAAACGGCAAGTACAGTCCTGCTTCTGCGTTCATGTAATCCCGCAGTTCTTCTTCGTTGAGTTCTGCAGGAACTGGGATGAGGCGGATGACGGCTTCGCGACCGGGAATGGCTGTGGCTACTCGCTTGGCTTTGATTTTGTTGTCGGCGAGGACGGTACGTATTAGTTCTGCCATTCCCGGCGGATCGACTATTTGTCCTTCTTGTACTATGTCTTCTGGAACTTCTATTGAGGCTAGGATGCCTAATTTTAATGCCTGAGCTTTCTTTTCGAGCTGAATGATGTTGATGCGGTCTGGGGCTATTTCAATCCCGATTCCTGGCTGGCGTTGGGAAAGTAGACCTTTGAAAAAGTTAACCATGTGATTGGGTCGCCGGTAATTGCTATTTTTTTCTTTTGTTGTTGGCCAGCCTGATTCAGCGAGTCCGGTGTTGGAGGGTTGGTTTCCAACTGCCGAAAGAGTGCTGTAATCTCGGTATCCCGCCGTAGCTACGCAGCTCCGTCTGTGTTGCGCGATCGCTAGTTCCGATTTTATGCTATCCAATTTACTTGACAATAGCTATTCTGCTGCGAATGTCAATAAATTCCAGCTCGATCGGCCGAAAACCTGCTGATTCTGCACAAAAACAGATTATCTCGCTCCTGGGCCCAGGTACAAAACTCTGTTACTGACTCGATCGCGCTTGATTCGGGCGATTCCCTACCCTACCCTACGGGAACCCCTACGGGGAACGGGAAACCCTGCGGGGAAAGGGATAGCTTCGTTTCACGCTTTGTTATCTAACGGTTCCCATAACTCTCAAATTTTATTCTATGAAACGTAAATCTTGGCAACTGTTTGCTGTTTTTGGACTGGTAGGGCTGCTGCTGGCTGCGGTGGTGAGTTGTGGCAAGCCGGCTGTTAATTCCCAGGCAAATAATACGCAGGAAATCGAGTTCTGGACTATGCAGCTTCAACCTCAGTTTACTGAGTATTTCAACAAGACGATTGCCGGTTTTGAAGCGGAAAATCCGGGGGTGAAGGTGCGTTGGGTGGACGTTCCTTGGTCGGCGATGGAAAGCAAGATTTTGGGGGCTGTTTCGGCGAAAACAGCGCCGGATGTGGTGAACCTAAATCCCGATTTTGCTTCGCTTTTGGCGGGACGCAATGCTTGGCTGGATTTGGATTCTCGGATTCCGCAGCAAGTTCGATCGACCTATCTGCCAAATATCTGGAAAGCTGGCGTACTCGACGGCAAGAGTTTTGGCATTCCTTGGTATCTCACGACTGGGGTGACAATTTACAATACGGAGTTGTTGAAGAAGGCGGGAATTGCTAAGCCTCCCGCTACCTATGCCGAGTTGGCACAGGTGGCGAAGCAGGTGAAGGAAAAGACTGGTAAGTTTGCTTTTTTTGTGACTTTTGTGCCGGAAGATTCGGCCGAGGTTTTGCAATCTTTCGTGCAGATGGGTGTGCCTTTGATTGACGCTAAAGGCAAGGCGGCTTTTAATACTGCTAAGGGCAAAGCTGTTTTTCAGTATTGGGTGGATTTGTACAAGGGTGGACTTTTGCCGCAGGATGTTTTGGTGCAGGGACATCGCAGGGCGATCGAGCTTTATCAAGCTGGAGAAACTTCTTTGTTGGCTTCTGGGCCTCAGTTTTTGAAGGCGATTTCTGAGAATGCTCCGAGTATTGGTGCTGTTTCGGCTGCTGCGCCTCAAATTACGGGGGAAACAGGGAAGAAGACTGTGGCGGTGATGAATTTGGTTGTACCCCGCGACAGCAAGCGCCCTGATGATGCTGTCAAGTTTGCTTTGTACGTGACTAATTCTCAAAATCAGTTGGCTTTTGCTAAGGCTGCTAATGTTTTGCCTTCTACGGTTGAGGCTTTAAAGGACGATTATTTTAAGAGCGTTCCGACTGATGCTCCGGCTGCCGATCGAGCTCGGATTGTTAGTGCTTCTGGGTTGAGTTCCGCCGAGCTATTAATTCCGCCTCTCAAGGATGTTAAAAAGTTGCAAAAGGCGATTTATGACAATTTGCAGGCGGC
>NZ_JAUBQU010000063.1:0-37239 GCF_036701435.1 Microcoleus sp. Pol12A5 | reverse complement strand
TCGCGCTGGTTCTCAGCGTCGTCTAGGCGTTTGAGGAATAGCAGATAGGAGAATTGTTCGATGGAATCCATCGGGTTGGAGAGCCCCGACGACCACAATCTATCCCAAATTGTATCAACTTTCGATCGCAGTTCAGGATCGGTTAGCATCGGTCACTTCTTTCCTCTTTTGCTATTATTTGACAGCCATTATAACCTTTTCTTGGCAAACCTCAATCAGACAATTGATGACACCTGTAGCAAGCATCTCTATCGTCTCTTGACTAAGTGAAGGCTTAGATGCTAGGAAATTAAGAAGCATTTTTTCTTGAAAAGTAGCAGTTGCCACTGTAAAAACTTTGCCAATAATAGCATTAGACGCAATAAAACTGATTTCTTCTATTTCCAAATCCCCATAAACTTCAGGAATATTAACTCTGCCAATATTAGTCACCGCAATTGTGACATACGATTCGTCAGGATTATTAATATGATATTCAATAATTTTTCTAAATAGCGTTAAAGGTTTAAAAATATCTTTTATTTTTAAACCTAATTCAATATTTTTAGTAACCTCCCTTGATAAATCCCAAAACGACATCTGAGGTTTAATCTTATGTAAAGAAGTTAAAAATGAAGCTAAAAAACCCAAATTTTTCTGCTGTATTGGAGGTGAGATACGTCTACGCAAATCTACATAAGTACGACATGAAACCTTAATGCTTCGTAGTTTTTCCCCTCTAATTTTATTAGCTACTGTAAGTAGCATTGCTGCACATAAGGCCCCCTGTACTGTGGTATTTTCTTGGCGACAAAGTTCAATTAATTTTTGGGTTAACTCTTTTTGTAAGAATCTATGAGTCATGCCACAACTACGAAACTCAAGGGGAACCGTCTCTTCAGACTCTAATTGTTCTGGTTGATGTAAAAGCATTTGTAATTTGGTTTTCAGCAAGAACCATTTGCCTTTGTCGATTCCGTTCTTGCCTTTCATCCATTCAGGTAATAATTCCTCTAAGGGTGGAATAGCAGACTCGCAATCTATATCAATGGAATCTCCAGAGGCAATAATTTGGTAACATTTCAAGATTTCTGATTGTAAGCTTATACAAGATAATCCGTCTGATATGCCATGATGTACAGTTGTGATTAAATAGCTGATGTTGATTTCGGATTGTTTGTAAATAAGAACGCATCTTAGCAGAACCTTACTGCTATCAATAGCCTTGTTCAATTCTTCTCTCACAACATCTTCCCAGTTGTCATTTATGCCCTGTGAAACCACCCGTAAAGGAACTTTTTCTGTTCCTTGATTTGTAAATTCGAGATGATCTAGCGTTCCAATAATCCGAGAGTTTAGTAGAGGATGAATGCTTTGAACTGCATCTAACACCTGCCTCAAAATTTGTTCTTTAATGTCACCTTTGATGCGGCTGATTGTTACTATATTAAATGAGCCCTGTTGCCTGTTTAATAGCTCCATCGCTTGTTCTGTGACCGAAAGCGCTCTGTTGTTATTCATAAATTTAATAGCTCTTTTATTTATCTGAAATCAATCATTAACTATTAAGCCGCTAACTTTTCAGTAAACTCAATTAAATCATCCACTTCCTCCTCAGTAAACCACCTTTCTACCGCATCCTCCCCAAATCTGTCTAACGGTGCCTCATACAAATCCGGAACTTCCAACCGTCGCTTTTTCAAAAACACATTCTGCACCGCCCTTAAAAACTGAATCTGATTGGAGTTAAACTGCCGTTGGGCAATAAAATCCTCAAAATTCCGCCTTACCACATCTTGATAATCCGGTAATGCCTCAATCTCGAACAACTCTCGCAGAAACGATAATAAACTATTGACCTTCAAATTAAACGCCTTGCGAATATTCGACTCCGACAACTGCACGTTTTGGCCACCCAACTCTTGCCTCAGAGTACGCTCTAACGCCACCAGTTGCAAGTCTGTCACCGCTTCCCCGTTGCGAATTGCTGCAATTGTTGGGTGATTTTCCACAATCTCCAACACCTTCGCCTCAACTCGTTGGCGATATTCCTCCACATAAACCTGTTCTCCCCCGTCTCCTAACGTGATATAACCACTGGTAGCAATACGATCGCCCAAATCAATTTCAATAAACGAACTGGGACGCTGACGCCGATTTTTCATCTGATTTGCCAAATCCGCGATCGCCCGATTTAACTCTTCCGGTGTCGCCCTCGGCAGCCGATGCGACAAGCAAAAATCCGCCGAACCCCGACGCTGGGAGTCCTCAAACACAAAATCCGGCAAGCGACTCACATCCTCCGCGATCGATTCCAACGTTCCCGGTTTTGCCCCATCGGTGAGAATTTCCAGCTTCAACCGTTCCACCTTATTTGTAAACGTCGCCGCCGCCACATCCACCCCCGCCACAAACCTCAGCAACGGCGCAACCTGAGTGCGGAGAAAATCAATATTACGCTGACTCAGATACCGCCAAAACCCATCCGTCCAAGCTTGCTCAATCTGAGAATAAACCTGCTGCACGCTAAAAGCATCACGGGGAATTTGGTTAATTTGCTGCCGTAAATCCCTAATTGCCTGCTGACAATCTGCCGATTCCTGATTATCTAAATAAAGTTCCAGCAGCTTCAACCGCGTGTTAAAAATCTTTACCGTAACAGGCAGATTTTGTGTCACCGTCTCCTCACTGGGGTCTTTATCAAACTCATTCTCCCAGAAGTCGATAATCAGAAACTCATCCTTATGCCCATTGGGAAGCCGATGAAAATAGCGGCAAGCCTCATTACTGCGCGTCCCCCGTCCAATCATCTGCTGCATTTTGATGAGAGAATGGACGGGCTTCACAAACACCAAATTGACCACCTCCGGCACGTCTATCCCGGTATCCAGCAAATCGACAGAAATAGCAATGCGCGGCATCTCTTCCTTCTTGAATCGATCGATCAAATCATCAGTGCGTTCCATCTGGGAAGTAATCACCTGCACCATATCGGGATACTGAGGATACATCTCCTCAAACACGCTTGCCAACCGCAGAGCATGGTTTTGACTCACCGCAAATACAATCGTTTTACCCGGATACTGCCCCGATTCATCCTTGTGGCAAACCTCCATAATTTCTTCCCACTGTCTCCGCAGCGTATCCCGATTACTGACAGTGCGCTCTAATTCCGTCCCCTCATAATCAATTTCATCGGGGTCTAACCCTTGCTGAATCAAAGTATTGCGGTCTTCTTCAGAAAGGTTTGCCCCGCGTATCCCCTCCCGTTGAAAGCGAGTCTGTGCTTGACGAAGGCTGTAATCTACGAGATAGCCTTCATTCACCGCATCTCGATAGGGATAATTAAAAGTCGGAATACCATCACAGCGAAAAAGCTGGAACGTATTGCGCTCAATAAAAACCGCTGGCGTTGCCGTTAGTCCAATAATCCGCCCATCGAAATATTCCACCACCTCGCGGAACTGGTTGTAAATAGATCGATGAGATTCATCAAAAATCACCACGTCAAAGAAGCCAGGAGAAAACTTTTTGTAACACTTAACCAGCGTTTGCAGCGTTCCCACATACAGTCGCTTGCTGTAATCAATGTTGTAGGTTCGGATTCTATCTCTTGGCTCGTTCGGCAAATAAACCTTAAAATTCTCATCTAGGGCCTGCTTCACCAACGCATCTCGATCCGCCACAAATAGCACCGTCCGCGCTTGATTCGCTCTCAAAAACAACTCAATCAGCGCCATAATCGTGCGCGTTTTGCCCGTTCCCGTCGCCATCACCACCAGCGCCCGCCGGTGTCCATCGTCAAAGCGTTCGCTAACCCGTTGAATTGCCAACTGCTGATAGGTTCGGTTGGCAATGGCAAGATTCACGCTCAACTGTTTCAGGGGGATTTTGTTCTGACGGATGTAGAGCAAATTCTGCAAGTCTCTGGGCGAGAAGAAACCCGCCACTTGGCGCTTATGTTCGTTCCCCACATCCCAGAAAAATGTCTTATCCCCATTACTCATAAAAGCAAGGGGGCGAAAACTCTGGCGTTTCTCAATCTCTGTAACGTAATGCCTCACCTGCTGTTCTGCTACCCTTGGATCGCGGCGTTGTCGCTTCGCCTCTACAACAGCAATTACTTCGCCGTTTTCCTGATACAGACAATAATCCGTAACTCCGTTCCAGGGTTGAGCATCATACCCATCCACCGGAATCTCTATCCCCACCAGGTTTGGATCTTCGAGGTTCCATCCCGCTGTCTTTAGGGCTTTATCTATTAATTCTTTTCGGGTGTTCGCTTCGTTACGAGACATTACGATATCGTTTACCAACCCCTTTTCTAGAGCGTGCGAGCGCTCCACTCCTATATTTTTCCCTATAACAGATTATAAATCTCATCCAGCCCCACCTTCCATTAAAAGCCAGCGCATCCTAGACTGCGCTTTGTTCTCGCTAAATACCAACCATCATCTTCTAACATTTTAATAACTTCTATAACTAGCCTTTTTTATCTATAAAACTCATCAACTCCCGCACTTTTATTCCCATAATATGCTCTAACTTCAGCAATCACTCCCTTGTAACCTGCGCCACTGATTAAAAACCTCATCCTGCTTTGGGTTCCAAAGTCCCGGCGATCGTAATCTCTCCCAAATTGGGCTAACTGGCGATCGAAGTTCGGCACCAGCGATCGCAATTTAAAACCAGGGACTTGTAGAAACCTGATTTTACTACCTTTTTTGACTGCAGGCGTAGTTCAGCACCTTTCTTTGAACTTGATTAGGGGGAAAGTACGCTTCTCGATATCTTTCATAGACTACAATTTTTCCGGTTTTAACGCTTCCCTCTGCTAGTCTCTGCATCATCCGAGTTTGGCAATTTGCCGAGTACAGCACGTATTGTTTTGAGTTAGTCCTAACATCAAAGGTAATACGAGCGCCTTGTCTATTTATGGTGTTAGTTCCTACATACCAAAAATCATTATTAATCTTTGTTCCAGGAACAGGTTTCCACACAACGTCTGAAATTGCCGAAGCGGTCATTGCTGGACTTAAAACCCCAAGCGCAGCCACCAATGTCAAAGAAATAAATTTCATATCTCTCCTCTTGGATATAAAAAGTTAAGCTGCTAACTCTTCAGTAAACTCAATCAACTCATCCACTTCTGAGTAAACCAGCGTTCCACAGCATCTTCTGGAAACTGATCCAACGGTGCCTCATACAAATCCGGAACTCCAACTGTCGCTTCTTCAAAAACACATTCTGCACCGCCTTTAAAACCTAAATCAGATTGGCGTTAAACTGTCCCTGGGCAATAAAATCCTCAAAATTCCTCCTTACCACTTCCTGATAATCCGGCAATACCTCAATCTCGAACAACTCTCGCAGAAACGATAATCAACTATTAACCTTCAGATTAAACGTCTTGCAAATATTAGACTCCGATAATTGCACCTTCCCCCCGCCCATTCTTGCCTCAGAGTAGGTTCTCAGGCCACCAGTTGCAAGTCCGTCACTGCTTCCGCATTGCGAATTCCTGCAATTGTCGGGTGAGTCTCAAAAATCTCCAATACCTTCGCCTCAAATCGCTGGCGATATTCCTCCTTGATAATTAGACAATGTTCAACAAGGCCAAATCCGCATGAAGCGAAGCTATCCCGTTCGCGAAGCGTTCCCGAAGGGTAGGGAATCGCCCAAAACTTTCCTTACATACTACACCTATGCTACACTAACATTGTAGCTCGTGCCCCGCAGGAGGTTCCGTCATGGCAAATGCCAATCTTTCTCAAAATTTCAACTTAATCATCCCCGCAGGAACCCAAATTGTCACCAAAATCGAGGTCAAAAACCCCGGCGGCGACCAATCTTGGAAACCGGGATTAGTAGGTGTCATCGTTCAATCGCCTACGGACAATTCCCACGCATATTTAGTCAAACTCCCAGACGGAACACAAGTTAGTTTGCGGCGGCACGAACTCAGCATCCGCAAGCAGTTTCAGAGCGAAGGATTGCACTCAGGAGGAGATTTTCTGGCAGAATATAACCTATATGATTCTGTAATTTACCGCTGCATTGTTGGTTCGAGAGCCTACGGTCTTGATAACGAGCAATCTGATACAGACAGACGCGGGATTTATCTGCCGCCCGCAATACTTCATTGGTCGCTTTACGGCATTCCAGAACAATTGGAAAACAAGGAAAATCAGGAATGCTATTGGGAACTGCAAAAGTTTCTAGTTTTGGCGCTAAAAGCTAATCCAAATGTGCTAGAATGTTTGTACACGCCTTTAGTAGAAACTGTTTCTCCTGTAGCACAAGAATTGCTCGAAATTAGGGAAATCTTTCTTTCTCAATTGGTTTATCAAACTTACAATAGCTACGTTTTGTCTCAATTTAAAAAAATGGAGCAAGACCTCCGCAATACCGGGGAAATTCGTTGGAAGCACGCGATGCACTTAATTCGCTTGCTGCTGTCAGGAATTACGGTACTCAAGGAGGGTTTTGTACCGGTTCGCGTGCAGGATTATCGATCGCAACTTTTATCTATCCGCAACCAAGAAGTATCCTGGGATGAGGTGAATCGCTGGCGGTTGAGCTTGCACGGTGAGTTCGATCGCGCTTTTGCTGCAACTTCCTTACCGGAACGTCCTAATTACGAGAAAGCGAATCTGTTTTTGATTGAAGCGCGTAAAGGTGCGATCGAAATCGGATCTTGAAATCGCTTTTTGTGAAACAAAGCCCGCCTGCATGGACTGGAATAAATGACAGAATACATCTCGAATCTCGCCCAAATTATCTCCGTTCAACCTTATCCGCTGCTGTTTGCGACTGTCAGCGGTTCGCACTTATACGGGTTTCCTTCCGCAGATTCTGACTTCGACTTGCGGGGAGTACACATTTTGCCGCTACCGAAAGTAATTGGACTAATTTCGGGAGAAGAAACAATCGAAGTTTCTGAAGTTCGGGAGGGAATGCAACTCGATTTAGTAACTCACGACATCAAGAAATTTTTTGAGATGCTGTTGAAGCGCAACGGCTACGTGCTAGAACAACTGTATTCGCCGCTGATAGTTTACAGTACAAAGGAACACGAGGAATTAAAAGAACTCGCCTCGAACTGCATTACCAAGCACCACAGCCACCACTATCTCGGTTTTGCTAAAACTCAATGGAAATTGTTTGAGAAAGAACGCCCGCGCCGGGTGAAACCGCTGCTGTACGTTTATCGGGTGTTGCTGGCTGGGATTCACTTGATGCAAACTGGGGAAGTGGAGGCGAATTTGGTGAAACTTAACGAGAAGTTCCAGTTGTTGTATATACCTGATTTGATCGATCGCAAGCTGGCAGGAGAGGAAAAATCAGTGCTAGAAGATACAGATATAGAATTTTATCAGCAAGAGCGCGATCGGCTAATTAATATATTAGAAGATGCAAGTTTTACAAGTCATTTGCCGTCAAATCCTCATGCAAAGGTTGCTCTTAGCGATTTTCTGGTAAAGGTGAGGATGTCATCTGTGAACTAAGCTGTTCTAAGCCTAATTAGTCGTTTGGTGCAGCAAGCACCCTACATATTAGTCTATTAGTCGTTTGGTGTGCCGAAAATCGCAGGACCTCCAGCCCAGGACGCATCAGTACCAAAGAAACCGGGTTTTTTATCGACATTAAACACCCGAATGGAGTATTTTCATCGTCGCTCAAACCCGGTTTCAAGTGATTTACCTTGATACACTTGTGTTTGCTGGTTCGCTAATGCCAGCTAGGCCAATATTTCGATCGTCAGTAAATTGTGGGTTTTTGCCTGGTATGTAAATATTCCAACTTACCCCCCCTAAATATATCTTGATATATGACATCAAGGCGTGGATAAATACAACGATGCCGAGCATTTCTAATGACTCTTCAACGGTCACTATTATCTGGTAAACTATATTATCCTCTCCCACTTTAGAAGCTTGGTATCCCCCTAGCAGTTCCATCCCCAATGCTCCTCCAATATAAAGAGCGCACGCTGCAACAAACATTTTTTTTGTAGGAAGAGGAAGGTGTAACAGAAACTTACTGTAGGATATGAGAAAGAGCGCTACTAGAAAACCGAACGGTACAATCCAAGTAAAGTAAAGAAATCCTGTGGTGGTATTTAGGAGACTTCGCATTGGATTTATCAAGTTTTCGTGCAATTGACCAGCTTCGTCTAAAGATAAATATAAAAATATGAATGATAAAATTTTCCAGTGACGCTTGTACCGACAACTATCCAAATTTTTCGCATAAGCAATCACACCTAGCAAGAGAGAACTAAATAGCAATGCCAAAACTGAGTATGCCGTTGGAATGTTCCGCTCGGAATCAACGCTGAATACCTTTACGAAGTAGTTGTCAGATGGAGTACCTGGCAAGAAGTACACAGTCATCTCACTTAAGAAAGATATGACAACTAGACAGGTCACCACTCGAAGCAAAAATTGGGTTACAGCCCCAGGAGCTAAAGGAATGTTGAATTTCATGTTCTTTTAAGTGTTATTTTAACCTTTGTTTAACGGAATCTTATCAAAAGAAAAAACAAATCCGGTCTACCCAAAGACAGAGAAGACTGCTGCGGGTGAATCCCCTCTTTTTGTTGTAAGCGTAAGATTATCGTAGGATTAAGGAATGTAGCAGACCTCGATCGCCATTGATTTTATCGTGAATGTATAATAAAAAAATATTTACTGAGAAGTAAATTTTATCTCTCCCAAAATGAAGCTGAAACCATTACTAGGGTTGAGTCTAGTTCTAAATTCGCTCAATGTCAGCGAGAAAAAATCGGCCTTCGGAAGCCGAGATTCCTCTGTACCGAGGATTTCTGTAATCCAAGAGGATTACCGATCGAGAGTGACAACTATGAGGTGAAATAACAGGCCAGTCTAGTGATTCGCCGCCATTTGTTAACCTAGACTCCCCCCAGCGAGATCAAAATATTTTATTGTCAAAGTCAATTACCTGTCAGTCAATTGCTGATTTCCCAAGTTTTTGCTTCTTTGCTTATTTTTCGTACCTGCGCGGCGTGTAAACCCAAACATCTCCATATTTGCGGGGAATAATCCGAGTTTGACTCGAACCGACAATCACTAAAGTTCTCATGTCAGCGTCTTGCGGCTGGAATTCGCCGAGGGTGCAAACCCGCACAGATTGACCTGGCCGGCCGAGGTTTCGCCCTAGTACGACGGGGGTTTTAGCGTCGCGACTTTGCAACAAAATCTCGATCGCCCTGGAGAGTTGCCAAATCCGCTGTTTCGAGATGGGATTGTAAAATGCGATCGCCAAATCTGCGATCGCAGCGGCCGAAATCCGCTGTTCAATGACCTCCCAGGGCTTGAGAATATCCGAAAGGGAAATCGCGCAAAAATCGTGTCCGAGGGGTGCTCCGATCGCAGCAGCGGCCGCCTGCATGGCTGAAATGCCCGGTGCCACCCGAATATCGATGCCCTGCCATTCGGGTTTGCCATCAAAGTCGATCGCCTCAAACACCGCCGCAGCCATCGCAAAAATCCCCGGATCTCCCGACGAAACCACGGCGACAGATTTTCCCGATGCTGCTAAATCTAGGGCAAAACGGGCGCGATCGATCTCTTCGCGGTTGTCGGAATCGTGCCGCTTTTGTCCTTCCCGCAGGGTTCCAGCTAAGTCGAGATAGAACTTGTAACCCACCCAATCCGTGGCTTCGCGCAGAATTTCCTTAACCTCCGGGGACATCCAGGGCGCGCCTCCAGGGCCGGTACCGACGATCGCCAGTTTGCCGCGGCTAACTCCGATCGCGCTAGCATTTATGGGTTCGGCGGCGAGGGCGATCGCGCAATTCACGGAGTTTGGGCGATCGCATTCGATTAACTGACTGTTTGCACCGGCTGCTGTCAGGGCAATTTGTGCGGCCTGATTTTCGCTGAATTTAATTGAGTCTAATTTGACAAGTTCGGAGAGATTCAAAAAGCGGACCGGGACTTTAAAATATTGTGAAACTGCTTCAAGTGCCGGATTTCCCATCTCCTCTTTTAATGCAAAAAATCCCGCAACGGAAGCTGGCGCTAAACCTGCATTTTCCAAGACTTGCTGGACAAATGAAACCGCTATTTCCGGATCGGTATTCGATAGCTTTGTGAGTGCAACTGCCACAATTTGCGGATGGTACACCAAACAATCTGGCGCAGGCAAAACTGCTTTTTCGGTGACGCGAATAGTCAATTTTGCGTCGGGGGCGATCCTCTTCGAGGGCTTCGCTAACGGCAAATTGCTCTCGGAAAGCCAGCTTGCAGCCCCTTCTAGGCGTACTTTTGCCCCGGCGAGCAAATTTGAAATAAAAGTCTTCGCGTCCTCTGGATTCGCCAAATAATAGCCTTGGGGAGGACTCAGCAGCGCGGTGCGAAACCGGATATCTCCGGTGGTGGTAATTGCAGGCTGTACGCCGAGGGCGGCTGCAATCTCTCTGGCCAAATCATTAACGCCGTGCAAACCGCCCAGCAGCGGTACGACGGCGCTTCCGTCTTCTGCGACGGCTAAAACAGGCGGTTCGGCGCGTTTGTCTGACAGCAGGGGGGCGAGGGTACGGATGATTATTCCGGCGGCGCAGATGCCGATGATTGGGGTTTCTGTTGCAAATAGTTCCCGCAAGGTTTCGCCGAAGTTGCTAAAGTTGATGTCTGTGTTGGAAGTGCGATCGATTAAACCGTAAATCTGGGAACCGGGGAAATGTGCGGAGATTTTTTTGGCGATCGGCAGGCTGTTTTGACCTAAGATAACAATTGCGGGAGGAACTCGATTCACGGTTGTAAATATGGCTGTGTTTGGATTTGTTTGATTATTTTAATCGGTGCTTACTTTAATAAGACATAGTTGATGAACCGCGAAGGCGCGAAGTAAGAGAAAGCAGAAGTTTATCTTTTTTGTTCTGTCTGTCAGTGGCACAGGCATCTTGCCTGTGCATTTCTGCGATTAGTTTATCATTAAAAGAAGCAAATATTTCGAGGTTTGGCTGTGAAACGCATTGTCTTAATTGCAGGGTTTGAATCTTTTAATGCTGATTTGTACCGCAAAGCTGCCGAGTTGGCTGTTTCTGGGTGCCAGGGATTGGAAGTACGGGTTTTTAGCGATCGCGCCCTCGCAGACGAACCCGACGCTGTAGCAGCCGCCCTCTTGAATGCTGATGTATTTTTCGGGAGTTTGCTGTTTGATTACGATGCGGTAATGTGGCTGCGCGAAAGGGTGCAGAATATTCCGATTCGCCTGGTTTTTGAGTCGGCTTTGGAATTGATGAGTCTTACTCAAATTGGTGCTTTTAAAATTGGCGACAAACCGAAGGGAATGCCGAAGCCTGTTAAGTTTATTCTGGATAAGTTCAGCAATGGGCGAGAAGAAGATAAGCTGGCTGGTTATATCAGTTTTTTGAAGGTGGGGCCGAAATTATTAAAATATGTGCCGGTGCAAAAAGTGCAAGATTTGCGAAACTGGCTGATTATTTACGGTTACTGGAATGCGGGCGGTGCGGATAATGTTGTGTCGATGTTTTGGATTATTGCCGAAAAGTATTTGGGGCTGAAAGTTGCAGAAATTCCGCCTCCTGTGGAAACTCCCAATATGGGTTTATTGCATCCCGATTATAATGGTTATTTTGAATCGCCTCGGCAATATTTGGATTGGTATCTGAGTTACCAAGGTGCTAGGGGCGGGCAAGATGCCCGTTCCACAAAATTTGGAACCAATTCGTTCCAAAATTCATATCAAGTAAAATCCCCTGTTGTGGGCCTTTTGCTTTACCGCAAGCACGTTATCACCAAGCAGCCTTATATTCCTCACTTAATCCGCTATTTTGAAGATGCAGGAATTGTGCCTTTGCCGATTTTTATCAATGGCGTTGAAGGCCATGTGGCGGTGCGGGATTGGATGACGACTGCTGATGAAACAGCGCGGCGAAAACAAGGCAATATTGAAACTCTTTCACTTTCTAAAGATGCTGTGGAAGTTGATGCTATTGTTTCTACTATTGGCTTTCCGCTAGTTGGCGGGCCTGCTGGTTCGATGGAGGCGGGGCGTCAGGTGGAAGTTGCTAAGCGGATTTTAACTGCTAAAAATGTACCTTATTTTGTGTCCGCACCTCTGCTGATTCAAGATATCCATTCTTGGACTCGTCAGGGGATTGGGGGTTTGCAAAGTGTGGTATTGTATGCTTTGCCTGAGTTGGATGGCGCGATCGATCCTGTTCCCCTAGGCGGTTTGGTGGGTGAGGATATTTATCTGGTTCCCGATCGCGCGAAACGCCTGACAAGTAGAATTAACAATTGGGTAAACCTACGTCGAACTCCGCCCTCAAAACGCAAAATTGCGATTATTCTCTACGGGTTTCCTCCCGGTTACGGCGCGGCGGGTACGGCGGCTTTACTTAATGTACCGAAATCGCTGCTAAATTTCCTGCACAAACTTCAAGCAGCAGGTTATACAGTTGGAGAAATTCCTGCTGACGGTGAGGAGTTAATTCGCCGGGTGAAAGAAGCGGATGATGCTGCAACCGCAGATGGGGGCGGATTAACGGGGATGAACGCACATAAAGAGGGAATTTATGGCAATACTGTGAATGTTAAAACTCTGGAGAAATGGCTGGGCTACTTGTTAACAAGTCGTATCGAAAAACAGTGGAAATCTTTAACGGGTACGGGCATTAAGACGGACGGCGACGAGTTCCAAATCGGTGGCATTCAACTGGGGAATGTTTGGATAGGTTTGCAGCCGCCGCTGGGAATTGCGGGCGATCCGATGCGCTTGATGTTCGATCGCGATTTGACTCCTCACCCTCAATACGCTGCTTTTTACAAGTGGCTGCAAAATGATTTGCAAGCTGATGCTGTGGTTCACTTCGGAATGCACGGCACTGTTGAATGGTTGCCCGGTTCTCCTCTGGGAAATACTGGCTATTCTTGGTCGGATATTTTGTTGGGAAGTTTGCCGAATCTTTATATTTATGCTGCCAACAATCCCTCGGAATCGATGTTAGCCAAACGTCGCGGTTACGGTGTTTTGATTTCTCACAACGTGCCGCCCTACGGTCGCGCTGGCTTATATAAGGAATTGATTGATTTGCGGGATTTGATTGCCGAATATCGGGAAGATCCGGCAAAGAATTATGTGCTGAAAGAGGCTATTTGTAAAAAAATTTTAGATAGCGGTTTGGAGGCGGATTGTCCGTTTAATGAAGCTCGCAAGTTGGGTATTGCTTTTAGTTTTGAGACGGTGGGAATGTTCAGTGCTGATGCTTTTAACCGCTATTTGGTGAAGCTTTACGAGTATTTGCAGGTGGTAGAATGTCGCTTGTTTTCTTCGGGTTTGCACGTTCTCGGGGAACCGCCTAATTCTGAGGAAATGACCTCTTATCTTGAGGCTTATTTTGGGGAGAGGTTATCACAGGAACAGGTGCAAAAACTGGTTTTTGAAGAAAATGAACCGCAGAGGCGCAGAGGGCGCAGAGAGGAAGAGCAAGAGGGGTTGAATGGGGCTTTTGAGGAAGGGTTGCTGGTGCGGGATTTGTTGTTGCAAACTTCGGATGAGTTAACTAATCTTTTGCGGGGTTTGAATGGGGAATATATTCTGCCGACACCGGGCGGGGATTTGTTGCGGGACGGGGCTGGCGTGTTGCCAACTGGCAGGAATATTCATGCTTTAGATCCTTATCGGATGCCTTCTCCGGCAGCTTATGAAAGAGGCCGCGAAATTGCTCGAAAAATTATTAATAAGCACCTTAAGGAACAGGGGAATTATCCTGAGACTGTGGCGGTGATGTTGTGGGGTTTGGATGCGATTAAAACGCGGGGCGAATCTATTGGAATTCTGCTAGAATTGGTGGGGGCTGAACCTCTCAAGGAGGGAACTGGCCGGATTGTTCGCTATGAGTTAAAACCCTTAGCTGATGTCGGTCATCCCCGGATTGATGTGTTGGGAAATCTTTCGGGTATTTTCCGAGATAGCTTTGTGAATATTATTGAATTGTTGGATGATTTGTTCGTGCGGGCGGCGGATGCTGATGAACCGGAATCGGAGAATTTTATTCGCAAACACGCTTTAGTTTTGCAGGCAAAAGGTGTGCAGAATTATTCGGCAAGGTTGTTTTCTAATCCGGCTGGGGATTTTGGTTCTTTGGTTAACGATAGGGTTGTTGATGGTAGTTGGGAATCGGGGGATGAGTTGGGGAAAACTTGGGAAAGTCGCAATGTTTTTAGTTACGGGAGGAAGGATAAGGGGGAAGCGAGACCGGAGGTTTTGACTCAGTTGTTGCAAGGGTGCGATCGCATAATTCAAGAAATTGATTCGGTTGAATACGGTTTGACTGATATTCAAGAGTATTATGCGAATACTGGCGGTTTGAAGAAAGCCGCAGAAAAGCAGCGCGGCAAAAAGGTTAACACGAGTTTTGTCGAAAGTTTTTCCAAGGATACAACGCCTCGCAATTTAGAAGATTTGCTGCGCTTGGAATATCGAACTAAGTTGCTCAATCCTAAATGGGCAAACGCGATGGCAAATCAAGGTTCTGGCGGCGCTTATGAAATTTCGCAGCGGATGACAGCGTTAATTGGTTGGGGCGGAACTGCTGATTTTACTGATAGTTGGGTGTACGATCAGGCGGCTGATACTTATGCTTTGGATGAAGAGATGGCGAAGAAGTTGCGGGAGGCCAATCCTGAAGCTTTTCGCAATATTGTAGGGCGAATGTTGGAGGCTAACGGCCGGGGTTTTTGGCTCCCGGATGCGGATAAGTTGCAGCAGTTGCGCGAGTTGTACGAGTTGACTGATGAGAAAATTGAAGGGGTGGCAGTGTAGTTTTTTTAGTCTAAATATTTAAGGGCGGGCTAGAAGCCCACCCCACAATAGTTTCAAAATTTGTCAGGTGCAAGTTAGAGGCGTGGCTATTAAATACCTCGATCGCCCTGCGGTTTCCCTACAGGAACTGACGGTTTATTGTTTGGAGAATTAAAAGCTCGATCGACCATATCTCCAAAGGGAACAAACTGCGGTGCAGATGATTGAGTTCCTGTTCTGAACGTTGTAACTGGCCCGCCGCCGTCTTGGGCAAAATTAATCAATCTCGTTAAAGCATCACCGGGATTTTTAGCATTGCGCTTGTCTAGGGTGAACAGCAGATTTTGAGAGTTACAGCGCCCCCGTCCGTTCACATAACAAACTACGGGCAAGTTATTAACAATTCCTGTTGTTAACTGCAAGTTGCTCAATCTTCCGCCATTCTGGGCAACAGCTTTGGTCAATCTATTGGAAACAATTTGACAGCGCTGCCAAGGTGTATATTCGCGGCCGAACTCGGTTGATTTCCAAAGAATCATCGGATCTGTCGTGACATTTCCCCGCCGCGCAATTGTGACAAAATTGCGACCGGAAGTAACGCACTGAAATGTTGTTTTAGTGTTATTCAAAGAGTTGCTGGCTGGAGCTGCTTGCACTTGGCTTGCCAAGGCGACAGTACCGGCGAAAACTAAAGCGGATGCTAATAAGGGTGCAGTGAATTTCATAATAACTCCTGCCGCTAAGGCAGCTAAATAAATTTAGGAAGTCATAGTTGTAGGGGCAGTGCCGTGTCCCTACCTCTTCAAATTCCGCTGGTTGGCTGTCGCACCCGGATATTTTTCAAATATTAAATCAGGTTAGTTACACCTCATGTCTGTAGGTACATGGCAGTGTGGTGTGTTTATTTCAACACTTGGGAACGTGGCTTTAGGAACACGGCACAGCTTTTTCTTTGTTTACAAAACTTCGAGACTGTGGCACAAGTTTCCTAGATAGTCTTTTTAGCTACATTCTGCAAAGCCAGGAGAGTCAACAATGGTAAGTAAAACTACAAGGACAGCTCCGAAATTGGCTGGCAAATAAATTTTTATGAAACCTCGAATCATTGTTTGCGGGTTGGGCCACACGGGACACAAGATTTTTTGTTTGTTGAGACAGCAAGGAGCGATTGTTGTTGGTATTAGCGATCGCCCAATTCGCGGCGAAACTTCTGATGTGGTTGTCGGTAATTTGCAAGCAGCTTCTACCTTGTTGGCGGCTGGCATTCAAAACGCTCACACTTTAGTAATTGCAGCAGACGATGATGCTGTGAATTTGGCAATTTTTATGCAGGCGAGGATTCTCAATCCTCAGATTCGCATCATTAACAGATTGTTCAATACTAGCTTGGGCGACAGGATTGACCACACTTTGCCCGATCACACTTCCATGAGCGTTTCATCCTTGGCGGCTCCGGTGTTTGCCTTTGCGGCTCTCGGAAATCAGGCGATCGGACAGTTGCGTTTGTTCGATCGCACTTGGCCGATTCACGAAGAATATATCGATGAAACACATCCTTGGAAAAATCGCAAACTGAGCGATTTGTGGGACGATCGATCGCGAATGTTGATTTATTATCTGCCGGCTGCTAACAAAACTGATTTAGTATCGGCGGTGCTTACCGATCGGCAGTGTCAGCAGGGCGATCGGCTAATTGTTGCCACTCAGCCGACTGTGCGTAGCCCCCAAAAAACTTTAACTCAAAAACTGCTCAAAACATTAACTAACCTGCGCCGATTTCAGCAGCACAGCCAAGCAGCAGTAATCGTTGTACTGACGCTGCTGGCAATGATTGCCGTTGCTACTGCTACCTATATTTGTGTTGAGGATAATATCTCAATTGTCGATTCTCTCTATTTTTCAGTAGGGATGATTACGGGAGCCGGAGGCTATGAAAAAGTGGCCGAACAAGCTCCTGAAAGCATTAAACTATTTACAGTTGTCATGATGTTAGTTGGAGCCGGCATCATCGGTATCTGCTACGCACTGCTCAACGATTATGTATTGGGAACTCGATTTACCGAATATTGGGATGTGGCGCGAGTTCCGCAGCGCAATCATTACATTATTTGCGGACTCGGAGGAATAGGTATCCAAATTGCTAAAGAACTGCACACTAACGGTTACGATATTGTGGCGATCGAGCAAGATCCGAACTGTCGGTTTCTAAACACGGCTCGCTCAATGAAAATTCCGGTAATTCAGGGAAGCGCCAGTTTGCCCGCAACTTTGGAAGCTGCTAATGTTAAGCAAGCGGCCGCTCTTTTGGCTGTTACTAGCAGTGATATGTCTAATGTCGAAATTGCATTGAGCGCTAAAGGATTAGCGCCAAAACTATCAGTTATTGTCCGCAATCAAGACCCACATTTTGCTTTAATGGTGCAGCAAGTTTTTGAGTTTGAAGGAGTTTTGAACCCGACGGAATTGGCGGCTCCTGCTTTCGCGGCGGCGGCGATTGGAGGTCGAATTTTGGGCAACGGAATGACTGCTGATAGTCTCTGGGTTTGCTTGGCCACATTGATTACGCCAAAACATCCTTTCTGTGGCCACCGCATTCAAGATGCTGCTATGTCTGCTGATTTTGTGCCTCTTTATGCGGAAACTAAGGGTCAAACTATTCACGGCTGGGATTTGCTGAATTGTTGTCTGAGTACGGGGGATGTTTTGTATTTGACGATGCCGGCGAATCGGTTGGAGCAACTGTGGAGAACGCCCTCTGAATTAATTAAAACTTAATGGTTTTACGCGGGAATTTATATTGCCGATCGCTCAATTGCAACTAGAAACCTGATAAAATTGGCCAGTAGAGTAAATTGGACTTACGGCTAATCCTCAGAAAGCAAGTTTCTTCCCAGGTTTCTCCCGGGTTTAGCGCAAGTTCTAGTATAAATAACCAACAGAGTCTCAATTAGTTGCGATTTAGAATGAGAAAATTTTTAGGATTATGTGTGTTTGGCTTGATAATGGCGATCGCCTCTGTAGCTGTCGCGGTTCAACCTTTGTTTCTCGCTTATCCTCCCACAAACCACAAAACTACAGCCGATCGCATTTTTTTAATCGGTACAGCGCCCGCACCGGGACAAGTGTTGGTCAATGGCAACCAAATTTCGCGCACCGCATCCGGGCATTTCGCCCCGACTTTTCCGCTGCAACTCGGCGAAAATATCTTTACCTTGCGTTACGAAAATCAGGAAGTCAAAATTAAGGTGACGCGCGAGTCGAATCAGCCAGAAACCCCTGTAGGATTGGCTTTTGCTAAAGATTCCCTGACGCCGAAAGTCGATGTGGCGAGTTTGCCGGGGGAATATATTTGCTTTGGGGCGATCGCACCTGCGAATGCTCAAGTTTCAGTAAAATTGGCGGGCGTTACTATTCCTTTAAAAGCGCGATCGCAAGTCGAATTACCCGACAACGCATCTGTACTTTTAGACGCAAATTCCCCCATCAAAAAAGGTGGCAGCCAACAGTATCAAGGCTGTGCTAAAACCCCTGATAACGCCCTCTCATCTAAGGGAAAAACAGTTGATTTAGGCGTGCCATCGTTTGAGCTAACAATGAACGATCAAACTATCAGCCAACAAGGTACTGGCAAGATTTCTATTCTGTCTCCGGCTGACTTAGAAATAGCCGAAGTAACAGCAGATCCTGGTGTTGCCCGAACCGGGGCGAGTACAGATTTTTCTCGGATGACACCGCTGCCGAAGGGAACGCGAGCAACAATTATCGGGCGCGAGGGAGAATGGATTCGACTCGATTACGGTGCTTGGATTAAAGCATCGGAAGTGCGAATTGTCCAGGATTCAGTGCCTCCGCGATCGATTATCCGCAGCGCCAGTTCGCGTCAAGTTTCCGGCTGGACAGAGGTGTTATTCCCCTTAGAAACACCTGTCCCAGTCACAGTGCAGGAAGGAGAAGGCACTTTTACTTTAACGCTGTACAATACCACCGCTCAAACTGACATTATTCGCGTTTCTGATGACCCCGTAATTTCACGTTTGGAATGGGAACAAATCTCGCCGCTGCAAGTAAAATACACTTTTAATCTCAAATCTACCCAGCAGTGGGGTTACAAGTTGAGATACGATGGTACAACTTTAGTGTTGTCTTTAAAACACCCGCCTGCGAATACAAGCATGATGCCCAATTCGCAAGCAAAACCATTATCGGGAATTAAAATTCTCATCGATCCGGGACACGGCGGGCCGGAGGATGGAGGTGCTGTCAGTCCAGTGGGAATTAGGGAAAAAACAGTAGCTTTAACAGTGTCGAAATTGGTGCAACAGGAATTGGTAAATCGGGGCGCGAATGTGGTAATGACGCGGGTAGAAGATGTCGATTTGGATTTGCCGCCGAGGGTGGAAAGGATTCAAAAAGAAGAACCTGCGATCGCAATTTCAATTCACTACAATGCTTTGCCGGATAACGGCGATGCCATTAAGACTAAAGGCGTCGCAGCTTTCTGGTTTCACCCGCAAGCGCACAGTTTGGCAATGTTTTTGCACAATTATTTAGTTGCCAAGTTAAACCGTCCGAGCTATGGTGTATTCTGGAACAACTTAGCCATGACTCGTCCTGCCGTTACTCCATCTGTTTTAATGGAATTGGGATTTTTGATCAATCCCGAAGAGTTTGAATGGATTGTGAATCCGACAGAACAAAAGAAATTAGCTGAGGCGATCGCCCAAGGTGTTACCGAATGGTTTGCGTCCGTCAAATAACAGTTAGTAGTAAGAACTGAAGTCTTTCTCCAAAAAATCACAGTCAGGACTTCAGTTCGGTCAATCCAAGGAAATGAAATAATGCTAATTTTTACTCAATCAAAAGCTTTTTTTATTGCAGCCGTAGTTGCAAGTCTTAGCTTCTCACTTTACAGCTTTCCTGTTTTCGGCAAGCAGCAAAATCTTTCTCCCGCAAAAGCAGAAGCTTTAAAAAAGCAAACTCATTGCTCGTTTATTACAGGTGAAGGTGGCGCTGTTAACATTCGCAAAGGCCCAGGCACTAAGTACGCGGTTGTTGCTAAATTGAAAAGAGGAGACGGAGTTAGGGCTGTCAGCAGACAAGGTAATTGGGTGAAAATTGCGGCCAGATTTTCGGGTAATCCTCCTAATGAAACTTTGACAATCCTTGACGGTTGGGTAAGCAATCAATTTATTAATGGCTGTTCCGAAGACCAATTTGACAGGTGGCGGCAATAGGGAATTTGGTTTGTAGTAAGGATTTCAGTCCTTAGTTGAGATAAAAGCTAAAGTTTTCACTACAAACCACACCGGGAGATTTTTTAAAGTGGTACAAAAAAGACGATCGCCCTGATTCATTGTTGCATTCTTAACCAGCTAAATACCTGTTCGGCTGTGATATTCAGGGGGATCATTTCGGGCACAGGAAGGACATCGCTACCTTCGCAGAATTGCGGTTGTTGGTTGGGCAAAAACGCTAAAATCGATCTATCGTCTGGATCGATTAGCCACCCCAACTGACAATTATGTTGAAGACAGTGAATAATTTTTCTAGTTACGCGATTTGAGCTTTGTTGGGGCGACAGGATTTCGATCGCCCAATACGGTGCAATTAGCACATCATCCAATGGTTCACCGCTGTCATCAAATTGAATCTGTTCCCATAATAGTACCGCAATATCTGGAACAATCGATCGATCGCCAAACGTACACCGCAACTCTGGAAAAGCATAAGCTATCTTGGGTTCCTCTACTACTTCATTAATGACACTCAGGAATCGCCCCTGGAGACGAGAATGTTTAGTTTTCGGCATAGGTTTTTGGATAATCTCCCCCTCAATGTATTCGCTGGCAGGTTTGGTTTCTGGCAGCTTCAGAAATTCTTCAAGGGTGAGGCGCCCAGTTGCGATTGTCATAAATAAATTCCTCGATTCTACCTATCTTCATTGTAAGCAAAAAAAATATTTATCTTGCATTAAAATGGTGCTATATCGCCTAATTTTCCGGAACAATCTGCTGTTTAAATTCAAACAGATTAGGATTTTTGGGGTCATAAAAAGCCCGCAACCAATGCACGTTGGGAGAACCAAAAGTTTCAACTCTAGTAAAATTTTTCATTCTCGGTAGTTGAGTCTCATCGGTAAAATAGGGTAAAGGTTTATCGATGCGGAAATAGTGAGTATCGCCGTGAACGAATACAACCTGTCCTGGGAAATTGCCTGTTTCTGTTTCCAGAGTTGCGATAAAATCGTTGTAGCCGCTTCTTCTTTTGTCCGTCGGCTCGAATTCAAATCCCGGATTTGCCTGTGCAACTAACACAATTCCTTTGCTATTGCTGCGTTTGGCTAAAGCAAAACATTCTTTGATCCAGGCTAAGTTAGCCCAATTGCGATCGGCATATTCTGCATCTGCTTCGGGAGTGCGGCCAAAATTGTTGTTGCTTCCCGGCATATTAATCGCGAAAAACACAACGCCATGATAAATCCAGCGAACATTTTCGCGGAATTTAGCAAACTGCGGGTTTTCGCTTTGACGGGTGAGAGTTAAGGTGCGCTTTCCCAAACTTTGATTACCCTGGCTGAAGATTTCCCGCAGTTTAGCGAGTCTTTCTACTGGATCGTAACTGCCGTTTTTTGAACGGTGGCAATCCGTCCATTCATTATCGCCATAGGCAAGAATAAACGGCATCTCAAAATTGTCAAATAACTGCTTTCGGCTGACAAAAGTTGCATCATCGCAGACACTAGAACCGTTTTTAATGTCGCCGTCGTGGACGACAAACGCTGCAGGGGATCGATTGATATCTGCAATTAAACTCGGAAATTTTGCTTCTTGTTCGGCACTGTAGGGTAAATCGCCAATCAAGGCAAATTCAAAAGGTCTATCTCCAGAAGTTTGGGCGTAAGTTAAAACCCCAAAACCCGTAATTGATACAAAAATAATCAACGCAATAATTAGATATTTATTAGTCATTTATTTAGTTCCAACTAATTTAGTTATCAGGACTTACGTAGAACCATAAAAAATAGATGCTGCGATTGCTTCACTACCGTTCGCAATGACATACTTATGTTATTTGCTTAAGTCCTGGTCATGATACCATATAAGCCGACAAATCACTCTCAGAAATCATGAATTTTCGTCGGTTGCTCTCGCTAATTGCTCTGCTTTCGATCGCAGGCTGCAATATCCAAACGCCACAAACCAACACACAGCCTACAGAAAGTCGATCGCCAATTGCAGCCCCTATTCCCGCCGAACCAAAGTCTGAGATCGAAGAAGCAACACTAATTGCTGTCGGCGATATCATGATGCACAGTACCCAAACGCGATCGGGCTACGACGCAAAAAAGAAAACATACAATTTTGAGACTTTCTTCGCACCAGTTAAAAGTATCCTATCAACAGGCGATTGGGTCATCGGAAATCTCGAAACACCTTTAGCGGGCGAAGATGCGGGCGGATATACGGGATATCCGCTATTTAACGCACCGGCTCAATTAGCTGATGCGGCTAAAAAAGCCGGATTTAATATCTTGACAACCGCGAATAATCATGCTTTAGACCGTGGAGAAAAAGGGGTAATTAGGACGATCGCAAATCTGAGCGATCGTAAAATTGCCTCAACAGGAACAGCCACATCAGCCGCCGAGGCTTCACGCACTTTAATCAGCACCAAAAACAACATTTCACTAGCCATGCTAGCCTACACATACGGCACAAACGGCATTCCCATACCCAAAGGCAAAGATTACTTAGTTTCCCTAATAGACGAAAAAAAGATAGTCAAAGACATTGCCAAAGCCCGAAAACAAGGAGCAGATATTATCGCAATTTCCCTGCATTTTGGCAATGAATATGAGCGACAGCCAAACACCCAACAAAAACAATTAGTGGAAAACCTATTAAAAGCTGGTGCAGACATCATTCTCGGCAGCCATCCCCACGTCGTCCAACCTTACAAAATTTTTAACTTTCCCGGTAAAAATGGCAAAATCCGCAAAGCTGTAGCAATTTATTCAATGGGAAACTTCATTTCCGGTCAGAATAAAAAATATACCGATTTAGGCGTAATTTTGCAAGTAAATATTCGTAAAACATTTCCCGAAAAAAGTACAGAAATTACCAGCCTCCAAACCATTCCAACTTGGGTTCACCGCTATACTCAAAACAATAAAACGAACTATCGCGTTTTGCCCTTACAAACAACTGTCAGCCAGAAAAAAGATGCACTGCTAGCAACTGCACAATACCCAATTTTATCAAAATATTTGCAGGATATGAACAATCATCTTAACTCTTTGAATAGTCCGAAAAAATCCAAATAATTTGGTAGTGAAAATTGGGAATGGGGCATGAGTTATTGGAATTGGAAGCCTAGCCGAGGAATTTGTATTCCCAGGCAGTGCCCATTGCTAAGATAACAACTTAAGCTAGGGAACCATTTGTCAATCAGCAATTATGCCCAGCTTTTACTCAGGTTTTGGGTATAAAACTTAGATTTAGGCGATCGAATAATCATGCCTAATCTTCAGCAAATAAATTTACCCACGCTTGGATATCCTTTGCAATCAGTGCGAAATTGGCAGCAGAATAGCGCGTCATATCAACTCCGCTAGCATCGGCCTTATAAAATCGAATCAACAGTCACTACTCAACTATCATTGAGTTTTGCGACGAACAGTTAACAGTCAACAATCATTCCGGTTGCACCGGAATTGAGATCGATTGACTCCTGGTAAGCTTGGGAAGCAATTATGTATCCAACGGAAGAGGGTGTAATGGAGTAGAGCGAGTTTTATTTTTGTGATTATATTCTTCCGATACGCCCCGATAATCTGATGGTTGATATCTGCCAAATATCTCAGCGAAAATATTAGGCAGTTTTCGATAAGGAGAAACACCCATATCTTTAAGCATGATGTCAATATATTGTTGAAAGCGAGTATTGATCGCACAGGATCGCGAAGGTTCAAATTGAATATTTGCGCGTTTCCACTCGCGGATATATTCAATACTTTTTTCCATATTTTCGCAGGAAGGTAACTCAAGTTCACCACGCAAGTAAGCACATAACCATTGTGTGGCAATTTCGACTGCTGGCACGTGCATATATCCATGATTGAAACCGGCAAAGGCAATGCCAGGAATGCGAGGATGAAGCAAGTGACGATATAACTGCACGCCATCGGATTCGCTTTCCAACATTTTTCGATATTTATCAGGCAAAAATGGAAAAACCGGCGTTTGCGAACCCAAAGATAGAACGACTAAATCGCATGGAATCTCGCAACCATTTTTCAACTTTACTGATTCTCGCGAAAAACCCGATAATTCTGTACGATGGGGCGAGATTTTTCCTTCTGCAATAAACGGATAGTAATTTTCAGGCGCAACCGCTGTGGCTGAACGTAAATCAGGCAATAATTTGTGATCTGGTTGTACAGCTTTGATGCGGCGCTGGGCCTCTCGATCTTTTCCAGAAACATTTCGCTGAACTTGAAAGCGGAAGATGGATGCAATCAAATCCCAAAAAGCTGAAACAATGAAACCAAGGCGATTGTGCAGGAAACGTTCAATGGCGGTTGGATGTGCCCAACTTGTCATCATCACTGTTCCAAAACGGCTGAATAATGCGTAGGTAAAATGTACGCCCAAAATTCGTTCTGGCACAAGCCAGCGCGGTGTACGAAATACATGATTTACTTGTGCGCCTTGTTTGGCTGCGAAAGTCGCCATGTCTAAAGCGCTTTTTCCGAAGCCAACGATTACAACTCGTTGATTGTCGAATATATCAAGCGTGTGGACATCTCGTTCAGTGATGATTTTTCCGCCGAAATCTTCTATACCTGGAAATTCAGGTTGATACTTTCCTTCTGTATATTGCCCAACTGAGATAACGACGTATCCAAATAATTCTTCGTGAACTATATCCTGGTTTTTATATTTTAATAGCCAGCCATCTTCTGTTTCTTTGAGTTCCATAACTTCATGATTTAACCGCACATCAAGATTTAAATGGTTGACCGCTTGCTCTAAATAATTCAGGATTTGTTCTCCGGTAGGATGTAAATCAGGGGTGAATGGCCAGGAAAAATCAGATAAATGATACTGTTCCCTGATATTTTGCAGGTGTACGTTTGGGTATGCAAGTGCCCATACTCCGCCAATCTTTTCGGATTTCTCGAAAACAACTGCTGCGAAACCATTTTTATTGAGAATATGGGCTGTCGTAATTCCTGATATTCCCGCGCCAATAATGGCAATTGGCATACCGTTTTTGTATTGCATATATTTGAGTCTCCTTATTTAGTATGGGTATTAGAATAATTTTACTGAGGCAGTGACCAGCAACCGGAAAGCCTTGCACTGAGAAATTTTTTAATTGATCGCTCTCAAAAAGATAGAGGCGCTGTCACCCCGTCAAATTAGCGATCTTAAACCTAACTGCTGATAGTAGTCTAAGTGCTTATAGACTAAGGGGGAGAGCAATTCTTACAGTCTGGCTGCTACAGCCTCAGTGGAGGCGAGCTGGCACATTCCGATCACCCCAAGGATTTAACTAATAACTAATAACTAATAACTGCTTAATTAACCAAGCGATCGTCCCTTCCACATCAGCACCCTGCTCAGCATAGGGAATCTGCAGCCGCTGCACTATCACAACCGGAATTTCCAGTTCCCTAGCAGTAGCAATTTTAGCATAATTAGCACCGCCGTCGCTTTTTTTTATAAAAATTGAATCCTTTTGATATTTTAATAGTAATTGTCGCTGGTCTTCCAATAAAAAACGCCCCCTTGCTAATAACAATT
Source organism: Microcoleus sp. Pol12A5 (assembly GCF_036701435.1). Classification (NCBI taxonomy): domain Bacteria; kingdom Bacillati; phylum Cyanobacteriota; class Cyanophyceae; order Oscillatoriales; family Microcoleaceae; genus Microcoleus; species Microcoleus sp. Pol12A5. The sequence goes on along the minus strand of NZ_JAUBQU010000063.1, from coordinate 11,653 downwards.
TACCGTTAGGTACAGCCATATTTAGTGCCGGAGGAGCGATCGCCCGCATCAAAAACCACACAGTCACTGATGTAGCGTGCGTCAGGGAAAACGATATGACCCGAAATCAGGGCGCGGCACTGCCGTTTCCCTACAAATTGGGCGATCGTTACATCCGATCCGGTTGATTTTACCCGTTACCCTAAATTAGGAAACCCCTGTGCCGTTTCCCTACTATTAACCGGCCCGGGCGATCGTTACATCCGATCGCGCGATCGCCCAGAACTCCGCAAGATTCTGATGGAGTTTTTCTGTATAATTTTCACACTGAGAACAAACTATTCTTGACGCTAAAACACTCAGTCGAAACTAAATTTGTCCCTCAAATTGAGTATAAGTTTCCACCTTGACTCCAGGCAAGTCTAATAGATAGTTTAAATGAAAATTAATCGCTCTACCTGTATTGATTGCTATATTTTACGCCATAAACTCAGGAGAGCCTTTCCTTCTGCCTCCTGTCTTATGCCTCCTGCCTCAAAACTCCAACTTCTAGCTTGGCTGCTTTCATTGAGATGCTCTCTACATACCTTCGCGCTCTGGTGCGATCGGGTGATCGACAAAATTGCTGTAGGGAAACCGCACTACCGTTTCCTGACTGCCGTTTTCTTACCCGCAGTTTTTTTAAAGTCGCATACATTTTCAGTAAATACCGATCTACACACTCGCCCAACCCAAAGTTAAAATATACTCAATAAAAAATAGCTCCTCCTAGCTGTTTTTTTGGCCAGCTAAATATCAGGGAGTGCATCTACGTGTCAATAAATAAAACGCTCAAAGGCAGAGCCACTACACCTGCCGCAGGTTTTACAATGATAGAGCTATTGATAATTATTTTAATCATAGGAATATTTAGTGCGATCGTCGCCCCCTCATGGCTAATGTTCATCAACAACCACCGTTTAAAGGCATCGCTCGATCGAGCTTACTGGGCAATGGAACTTGCCCACAGCAACGCCAAACGATCCAAAATTTCATGGCAAGCCAGCTTCAAAGAAGTAGGAGAAAATGTACAAATAGCCGTTCACCCAGCCGACATTTCCCCAGCTCAAGTACCGGCCAGTCAATGGATAAACCTAGAACCGCAAATTAAAATAGATACCGATGAAACAACAGTGCTCCAAGTAAATGAAAACAACGAGCAAAAAACCAATGGCACAATCCGGCGAGTCATGTTCAACCATCGAGGTTGCCCCGTATCTCGAAGCGACCATGACTGCACCCTAACGAGTATAAGAGCCAAAGGAACCCTAACGCTATATCATCCCAACTTAAGAAACAGCCAACGCTGCATCATCATTTCCACTCTCCTAGGACATAAACGCATCTCCCAAAGACAACCCAAAGCTCAAGACAAAAGATATTGTTACTGAGTCACTGAGGTAGCGTGCGTCCGGGAAAACCATATTACCGGAAATCAGGACACGGAAGTGATGTTTCCCTACAAATTGGGCGATTGTTACATCCGATCGCCCGATCGCCCGGAACCCGGCAAGCTACGATTATTTTGGAGCATTGCCGCGTCCTTCATATCCCTGTTGTCGATCGTTATATCCGATCGCGCATTCAACTATTTTGGGGCAGGAAAACGGCATTGCCGTCTCCTCAATAGCCTTGTTGTCGAGCGTTATATTCGATGTCAATTCCTGACGCCGCATCTCAGATATAATCAACTACTTCTTACTCGGCGCAATCTTCTCAATAGAAATCAGCGCCTCCATCACCGACTCCACAATCGGCGCCGCCACCGTACCCCCCGAACCGTCCTTCGGCTCATCAATCACCGCCAAAACCACATACCGAGGTGCCTCCACAGGCATGATCCCCACAAAGCTAGTAATAATAGCCTTGTCAGAATAACCCCCACCAGCCTTAGCTTTTTGAGCCGTACCCGTTTTTCCAGCAATCCGATACCCAGGAATTTGTGCAGCTTTCCCCGTACCACCATCAACCACAGTTTCCATCATTTCTAACACCTGCTTAGTAGTTTCCGGCGAAAAAACTTGCTTCGGAACCGGCCTCGGAAGCTTCCAATAAGCTTCACCGTCCCTATCAAAAAGTCCCCGCACAACGTGAGGAGTCACCAACTTGCCACCGTTAGCCAAAGCGCCGTTAAGCTGCACCAACTGCATCGGAGTAATCGAAAAACCTTGCCCAAAAGCCGTAGTAGCAACTTCCACCGGAGAGTTAATAAATTGCTCTCGATTTTTAAGCTGACTGGTTACTTCAAAAGGCAAATCACTCCCTGCCGTTTGTCCGAGTCCGAGTTTTTCTAAAGCTTGATAGTAAAGAGAAGCTTTCATACTTCTCATTACGTGCACCATTCCCACATTGCTAGAATGTTTCAAAATCTCAGTAACAGTCGAAGGACCGCGTGCGCCTACGAATTTGTAATCGGAATTTTGGATAGTCCAGCCATCCATGTAAATCCTGCCTTCATCCTTAAAGACAGTATTAGGTTTCACCGCACCAGCTTCCAGAGCAATCGCCACATTAATCGCTTTAAAAGTCGAACCAGGCTCATAAACATCAGTTACAGCCCAATTTTTATAGCGCGACAAATCGAAATTAAAATATTGATTCGGGTCATAAGAAGGTTCCGCTACAACTGACAGCAATTCCCCGTTACTGGCATCCATCACAATCACCGTGCCCCGCTTCGCATCGTGTTGCTTCATTTTTTCCTTAAGCGCAATTCGTGCAGCCCGCTGCAAGCGAGTGTCGATCGTCAATTGCAATTTCAAGTCATCAAGCTGCACAAATCCCGCCGTCAGCCGATCGGGCACCCAATTCCCATTGCTCGACCTGCTAAACTGAATCGACGGCATCGATCGTTCCAACAAATTCTGCTGGCTGTATTCTACCCCGGCTTGTCCCTTCCGTTCCCCGTCCACATAACCGAGGATATCCGCCGCCAACTCCTGCTGCGGGTAAAAACGCTGCTGCTGCCGCAGCAACTCCAAGCCATCGACCAGACTCTCTTTAATTTGCATCTGAGCGACACGATCGGCAACCTCTTGAGGCAGAGACTCCGCAATTGTAATACCGCTTTCAGCAAGATTAAACCTGCGTATCAGTTCAGTTTCCGAGGTAGTTCCCGGACTCAGTTCGATCGCCAGCATCGGAGCCAATTTAGCAGCTATTTCCGCCTTCGAGTGGTTAAACAACTTCGGGTGAGCGTAGAGCGTGTACACCTGTCTGTCGATCGCCAAAACATTCCCCGCGCGGTCAACTATCGGGCGTCTCGGTACAAACGGCTTCGTTTTGAGAGTTTGCTGCTGCTCGGCCTGTTTACGCAGCGCCGGAGCTCGCGTCACCTGCAAATAAAACAAATTCACAGCCAACCCCAGCCCCCCCAGCATCAACACCGCCCACACCGCCCACAAACGGAACTTGCTGCGCTTTAAACGCTCCACCGGCCGCCCCCAAGATGCAGCCGTCTCTTGTGCCGATCGGCCGAAACTGCCCGAAGATCTAGGTTTGGCTGGTTTTTGCCACCCAGTAGGCGCGGCGAAGCTATCCCGTAGGGAATCGCCCGCCTGTTTTGTGCGTTTGAAATTCGGCGATCTGTAGCGGTCAAAACGGGGGTCGTAGCTCATGGCATTAAAAATTCAATAGCAAGTTAGAGCGTTTTAGAATTTATAATTTATAACTTAAATCTTAAAAGATAAAATTTACAACTTGGGAATGAGCAGGGTTGGGCTCACACCTACAGTTGGATTCTGTTTTTTTAAGGGGTCTTATTATTTTTAATCTGTAACTTCCGGTTGAAAGCAGAAAATCGATGGCGACTTGCAAAAAAGTCAAAAAGGAAATTAGATCCTCGAATTTTCAGGCCCTCGGACACTCAGGTCCTCGGGCGCTCTACGCTTTGACACAGGTTTAATAGCCCAGCGGTGTTTCCACACCGGATCGATTCTTGAGAGCGGGCTCAGAATTTGGTGTCGCAAGGGGCGATCTAGTTTCAGGGGCCGGCTGCAAGAAAATCGTGTCCCCAGGATTCTGCGGAGCCAAACCGGTTTCGGGATTTTGGGCTTCTTTAGCAAGTTGGTGTTTCAAGACTTCGCTAGAAGCACTCAATTGCTGTTCCCGGAGGCGCAGAGTTTCCAGCTTTTGATACTCCTGGCTCCAGCGCTGCTCGCCGTAAACAGTCAAGCCGTAGAGACTCAGAGCACCGCCCAAAAGCATAAGTGCTGCGACTGAGGAGGCGCGCTGTGCCTGCAGGAGCGATCGCAACCACACTGGCTGCTGCTGGCGATCGGGCAGGACTTTTATCACCGATGCCGAGGACCGAGCCTGAGTCTGTTCGTCGGCTGGCGAGTAGTTGGGCAATACCGGTCCTGTCTTCGCCCGCCTAGCCCGGGCAATAGAAGTAACTTTGCTTTTGGCTGGACCAGCAGCGGGCTTGCGGGCCGATCGGGAGCGGGGAGAATCCGGGGATCTGATAGCAGCGGTCATAGAGTTCACCAATACGTAAAGTGGGGTAGCTTCAGCTTGATTGAGGTTAAGAGTTTTTTGTCTCCCAGATCGCCACCACTGGCGATCTGCGTTCGATCGGTTATCCTTACCAAAGATACCTCACAAGCCAACCAACCCATCCTACCACCGGTCTCTTTGACTTCAGGATTTGCCAAAAAAAAGAAATCTTTGCTGGTTAGCGATAATCTATGTGAAATTTATGAATAAATGCAGTATTGTAATCAACGAGCGAATCGTTGAGCTATTCGTGCCAGCATTGTTTCTCAAGTAAACTATTCCCTTCCTTGCGATGGGTTTTCAATGTTAAGGAGTTTTTATGAACAAGGGATTAATTCGTTTGACTTTGGTAGTGGGCTTGGCAGTAGCCCTCGGCGCCTGCGGCGGTGAGACCACCACCCCCAGCTCTAGCCCCTCTCCGGGCGGCACTGGCGGCACTGGCACTACTACTACTACTCCTCCTGCTTCTTCTCCATCTCCAAAGTCCACTCCTGGGACTGGTGGAGCAGGGGCTGGTGGAGCAGGGGGTGCTGGAAAAGCTTCCCCTTCTCCTAAAACGTCTCCCTAACTAGGGCGATCCGAGAGTGTTTGCCCAACGAGCCTAGCCTCCCGGTGAAAAATCCTTCGCTCCTCGCATTTTTTCATCTCATAGGTCTAGGTCTCAAGTTGGGTGTTAGTAATTGTCTAATGCTTTTACTACTCAAGTTCACTACGCGCCCTTACAGCAGCAAATTCCGCTGATTCGCGGCGTTACAATAGCATTCCCTTTCAACTAGAAAATTTGACTCCCGGCCTGCACGTTTTGAAACTCAAGCCTGTGACAAGATGTTTGAGGACATTGCCAGTGCTGCTGCTTCAACTGAATATCCACTGGAGGATCTCGCAGACTTGACGCAAATTTTGCACTGTCGATCGAGTCTCGCTTTCCTTCCCCGCCGCTGTTCCCACAGACGAGAAAAAAGCAAGCTGAGGCTTGGATGCTCTAAGACTGGCTCGAAGACAGAATCGGCATGGCTACTCGATTTGTGGACTACGAGTTTCGCCCCGGTGCGGGCAAGCAAATCGACCCGTTTGTTTTGAGCCAGTTTAGTGATTCAATTGGCGCAGCTTCAGTTCGGTATTAACCCTGCCTCAGCAAAACTCGCTCCTGTTGCGCCTCAGTGCTGCTTTAAACCTATTGCACCGTCGCTGGTAGGATGGTGCTAGTTTGGTAGGCGATGCCTTAAGCATGGCAGATATTCCTTGCTGCTGTCGCCATGCTGAGTCCTTTAGCTTTGATTCTTCAATATCGAGTTAAGCATCCTTTGCTGTTTGAGCGTATTGCCCAAAGTCATGGGCTTTGTGGGCAAACCCAGCCTCCGGGAGGTGAAAGTCTACCGATCGGGGGATCGTCCCTGTATAAAGATTCCAGGTAAACTATTAACTCCTGCCCAACACTTAGAGGGTTGACCATCCTGCAGTGGCAAATCGACAATAGTTGGAAAAATTTAGTATCACATATTAAATAAAAAGTCAATCGTAGTTGGGAAAAAATATAAATTTTTCAATTTGTTTTAATATTTCTATACTTAGATGTTAGCAGTCAAACTCCAGCTCCGCCGCCGGCAAGGCAACAGCCTGCTGTGCGTGCAAGGGCGCGCGCTGGATATGCAGCAGGCAAGATCATGCTAATCAGTGGTAGGATCAGCGATCAAAAATGTATCGAAATGTAAAGTGCAGCGCCGCTCTAGGTTTTGAAAGCCATTTAGTTAAAAGATTGAGGTAAGTAGTTTTATGCCCGCGACCGTCCCCTTTGAACAGATTGACCGCATTGTTTGGAATCAGCACCACGATCCATTTGAAGTGCTAGGCCCTCACGCGATCGAAGAAAATGGCAAAAAAGTCTGGGTCGTCCGAGCTTATCTGCCGAATGCGGATGCAGTATCCGTAGTTGTGCCGGAGGCCCGGGCCGAATACCCGATGAAATCAGAGCATCACCCTCACTTTTTTGAATGTACGATCGACACCCCAGAACTAGCAAACTATCAATTGCGGGTCAAAGAAGGGGAACACGAGCGCTTCATCTACGATCCCTACGCCTTTCGATCGCCCAAACTCACAGAATTCGACCAGCATCTATTCTCAGAAGGCAATCACCACCGCATTTATGAAAAACTCGGGGCGCACCTCACCCAGGTAGGTGGCATCACAGGAGTATATTTTGCCGTTTGGGCTCCGAATGCTCGCAATGTCTCTGTTTTAGGAGATTTCAACTATTGGGACGGCCGCAAACATCAAATGCGGAAATCGCAAAATGGCATCTGGGAATTATTTATTCCGGGACTGTCCGTGGGAACTTCCTACAAATACGAAGTGAAAAACCAAGACGGACATCCCTACGAAAAGTCCGATCCTTACGGTTTCCAGCAAGAAGTGCGGCCGAAAACAGCATCAATTGTCACGGACTTAGACACCTACACTTGGCACGACAGCGCTTGGATCGAAAAGCGGCGGCACACAGACCCACTGACGCAGCCGATTTCGGTTTACGAATGCCACATCGGTTCTTGGCTGCACGCCGCTACTGACGAACCCGCCGTGCTGCCAAATGGGGAAATAGAACCCCCCGTGCAGGTTTCGGAACTCAATCCAGGGGCGCGCTTTCTGACTTACCGGGAATTAGCCGATCGGCTGATACCCTACGTCAAAGATTTGGGATTCACTCACATCGAAATGCTGCCCATCGCCGAACATCCTTTCGACGGTTCTTGGGGCTATCAAGTCACCGGCTATTTTGCCCCAACTTCCCGCTACGGCAAACCTGAAGATTTCATGTATTTTGTTGACCAGTGCCACGCCAACGGCATTGGCGTACTCGTGGACTGGGTACCGGGACATTTCCCCAAAGACGGTCACGGCTTGGCTTTCTTTGACGGAACTCATTTGTACGAACACGCCGACTCCCGCAAGGGCGAACACAAAGAGTGGGGAACCCTAGTATTCAACTACGGCCGCAACGAAGTGCGGAATTTCCTAGTATCAAACGCTCTGTTCTGGTTTGACAAGTACCACATCGACGGGATTCGCGTAGATGCCGTAGCCTCGATGCTTTATTTGGATTACTGCCGCGAACCCGGAGAATGGCTGACCAACCAGTACGGGGGCCGGGAAAATATCGAGGCGGCAGATTTTCTGCGACAGGCGAATCACGTCATTTTTAGCTATTTCCCAGGGGCGCTGTCGATCGCCGAAGAATCTACCTCTTGGCCGATGGTATCTTGGCCGACCTATGTAGGGGGTTTGGGTTTCAACCTGAAGTGGAACATGGGTTGGATGCACGATATGCTCGACTATTACCACATGGACCCGTGGTTCCGCCAGTTCCACCAGAACAACATAACTTTCAGTATGTGGTACAACCACAGCGAGAATTTCATGCTGGCTTTGTCCCACGATGAGGTAGTCCACGGCAAAGCCCACATCATCGGGAAAATGCCAGGGGACGAATGGCAAAAGTTTGCAAACGTGCGGTGTTTGTTTACTTTTATGTTTGCTCATCCCGGAAAGAAAACGATCTTTATGGGGATGGAGTTTGGTCAGTGGCAAGAGTGGAACGTTTGGGGGGATTTGGAGTGGCGTTTGCTGCAATTTGAACCACACCAAAAGTTGAAGCTATTTTTTAAGGATTTGAACAATCTGTACCGCAGCGAAACGGCACTTTACAGTCAAGATTTTGCTGAGGATGGGTTTGAGTGGATTGATTGCAGCGACAACCGACACAGCGTCGTGGCTTTTGTGCGCCGAGAGAAGGATGGCGACGAGTTTGTGGTGACGGTGTGCAATTTTACGCCCCAGCCGCACTCTCACTATCGCGTAGGAGTGCCGGAACCAGGTTTCTATACGGAGTTGTTTAACAGCGACGCGCGGGAGTACGGCGGCAGCAATATGGGGAATTTGGGCGGTAAGTGGACTGAGGAGTGGTGGTTCCACAACAGTGCTTATTCGATCGACTTGTGTTTGCCACCTTTGGGGGTGTTGATTTTAAAACTCGATCGGGCAAAAACAACAGCCAAATCTCAAGAGTTTTAAGTTGTGAGTCGTCATAGTTTTGAGTTAAGAAGAATCAAAACTTTATTAAACCTAAAAGTTTGAGGGTATTCAGAAATCCGGTTTCTCCAAGAAATCGGTTTTTTTTTGTTTTGTTGTGATGAATATCTGGACAGGGTAACAAAACCGTCACAAGACCTACTGATGGCGGAGCGTTGCATAATAGCGGGAGGATGTTGCTTTTTTTTTAGGTGTGCCAATGCTCCCGAAGGCGTGTAGTTTCACAGCAGGCGGGACGCTTCACCCATACTCCCCCTAAGAATTATCCTCCAATTGTGCCAAGCCGAATCAATGATAATTAGGCGCTATAAACTACCATTTTTTTAGACTTGTATCAAGGCTATATTCTTGATTACATCTATGTTCTGACGGGGTTGTCATCCAGTGAATTGCGTAAATCATCTTCTTGTTTAAGTTGTATTAATTACCAATGCCAATTTTTAATGCCCAATTTTTAATTCTCTATTTTTAATTTCGAGTATCGGAAGCCCCAAGATTATAAGAAACTTTCGACGGTTCAACAGTTACTACTTCCGAAATAGATTGTTCGGCTGCTACCTCTAAAGTTGGCAGTGGTAAATGTTTCATTTCCCACACTTTCAACAAAATTAGATATTCATAAAAAGCTTGCAGCGTGCACCAAGCCAATCCCGCTTGGCCGTCAAGAAATCCGCCCAGTAAAATATACATATAGAAAAAGCGCACCACAGGCCGCAAAGGCAACCGCAAAGAAAAATCTTTCAAAGCGCGGCGCCTTTCCACCTCCGACGCGCCAAACAATAAATCCCACCAATTTACTTGACCAGCTTCTAATTGACGGAGAGTTTCAGCAGCCTCGTCAGTCGAGTAGCGGTTGTGCTTTTCAATCCAGCGGGAAAGACCTTTGCTGCAAGTATAGTGAGGGTAAGTTTCCTTCAAAAAGTGAGTAGGCCCGTTGCAGACTTCCCGTTCCGTGTGACCGTAGTCAGTAAACCACACTCGGTCTTTGCGAAAGAGACGCATTTGATAGCGGGGATATTGAGTGCTGCGGCGAATCCAGCGCTCCATAAATATTACTTTTTCAGCTACGTAATAGCCGATATATTCTTGACTTTCGATCGCCCTTAAGCATTCAGCAAACAGTGCAGGTGTCATCCGCTCGTCAGCTTCGAGGATGTAAACCCATTCGTACTTGCACGGGACTTCTTGGAGCATCCAAGTCCGCTGGCGTCCGTGAGTTTCAAAGCGGTGCTGCACTGTTTGCACGGCATAGTTCTGAACAATCTCAAGGGTGCGATCGGTGCTGAAAGAATCAACTACAATGATATCGTCACAAAGCAGTGCCGATTCAATGCAAGCGGCGATATCAATCTCTTCGTTGTAAGTCAGAATATAAATTGAGAACATTCCCAGCTTTCAGTAAGGGCAAACTATTGGGTAAACAAACTATTTCTCAGGGATGTCTCGACCAGCGCAATCCCTGCCAGCGCCGGTCAATTTTTGCGGCGGCCGAACCGCAGAATTCCCATACTTCTCAATCCCGTCCAACCAACAGTAATGTAGCCGATCGCTAGCAGCAAACTGGTGATTCCCGTCTGCAAACTCGAATTTCTCGATCGAGTTCTTAACTCTTTCTCTTTTTGTTGCTTGCGGGTGCGAATCTCGTTACGAGCTTGAGTCGGAAGTGCTTGAGCTTGCTGTTCCAGGAACTTGTCAACGGCTTTCGGGTCAGTTTTCGACTCCTCAAGCACAGCTTTCAATTCCTTGGGAACCTCTGGACTCTTGAGTGCTTGTTGCAGCTTCCCGTTGTCTTCCAGCAGCGCCCCTATCTGGCTGCGACGCTGGCTTTTGAGCTGTTCTACCTGAGCTTTAAATTGAGGGCTTTTAAGTTGTGCCTCAAGTTGACCTTCCGCTTGTCCCGCTTCTTGAGCGACTTGAGCCAGAGCATCCTTGAGTTCCAAACGAGTATTGTTGAGGTGAACGGGAACCAGAGATAGGTAAACTAGACCTAGCAAGCTGGAAATCAACAGCGCCCAGAATCGCAAGTCCAGCCAAACCTTGCGTCGCTCAATAGAGACTCCACTGCTGCTGTCAACCCAAAAGCCAGTCATCAGGAGGGCGATACCGATCAAAGGAATAATGCCCCTGTCAACTATCTGAGTTGCTGCAGCCAACTGCCAGCCTCGATTGAGAAGGTCTGAAGTTTCTCCCGGCAGCGACAGAACAATGCAGTCAAGCAAAGCAGAGAGAATCAAGATAATCCCGACTACTTTTAGAGTTCGAGCAGCTACTGAAGAAAATTGACGGCTATTACTTGCTTTCATAATTCGTGTTAGATAATTCTACACCGTTAGATTAAAGGGGGTAGTTGGGTGGATTTTGTTGAACGAGTTTTAAGCTATTTTCCACCAAAATAGCTGCTTCGGATACCGACCTGGACTTTCCTCTGGGTTTTCACCGGCAGCGGTTGCGAGTCAAAAGGTGTAGTTTCTGCACAGCTATATAGAGTTGGACACAGGAGGCTGTGCGCTTCTGGGTTGGCTGTAACGCTTGGTCAACATGGCGCACAGAAACAGCAGCAAGCAACTGCTGGCTTCTTCTATAGTCTGACGAATCCACCGTAAAGATGGGCTCTGCACGCTTAGGTTCCAGCTTTTAACTAGCTTTCGCTCGCGCGGTCGTGCCAGAAATAATAGACACACGAGGAGCGCGTTGCGTTGGGTTTCACCCCCTAGGGCTCCCACTACCCGATCACCTGCCCGAGGCGGTGGAACTCTCATCCCTTGTCTTATAGTAATTGATATAAGAGAGGGCGGGAATAAATAATTGTTTACCAACATTTTTAACCTCTAATTACCAACACCAGGATACGGCACTCACAAATAGACGACTAGCGTTTTTTTTGTCAGTAATTCTGTTTGCTATATCAGCTTCATCGCAGGTAATTTTTACTTAGCCATTCTTGCCTCAAAGTCACACGTTACTAATCACTATTCCCTCCAGGGTAAGCTCATCTAATTTGGTATAAATTGTACTTGACAATGACTCAAATGAGTGTTCTTAAGTCAAGTCGCTA
>NZ_JAUBQU010000062.1:0-37276 GCF_036701435.1 Microcoleus sp. Pol12A5 | reverse complement strand
TTCTTGCACCCTTCCACCTTTTTAGGATAACACAACTCATACAGTGTTTACTTTTGCAACTGCTTCAGCAAACCCTAATTAGAGTTCAAACAATTCACGCTAACAATGTCACATTAGAAGAATTAAAAACGCTTTTTGACCTGCAACTTGTCACAGACGACCAGTTTTTTAGAGAATGGCAAGACGAGATGCCCGAAATCACCGACTTTCAAAAACGACAGCTAAATCTGATTAAAGCTGGTTACTGCAACTTGCTAGAGTATCCGCCAATGCTGGAAAACAACATTAGTTTGTCGAGCGCCTATCCGCTGTTATTTGTCGGCGAGTTTTATCTGCATCCTTTCTACATTAAACCCAAAAAATCAGTTTAAATTTCCGAAGAAGATGAAGGCGTTATCATCCAAGGTAGCCTAGATACTTTACTTTTAAAAGAGCAGTTGTGGCTGGTGGTAATAGAATCCAAGCGAGTTTCATTTTCGATTGAAGCCGGCTTGGCGAAAATCTTAGCTTATATGCTGGCAAATCCCAACCCGGACAAACCTGGTTACGGCATGATTGCTACAGGCGGCAGTTTCATCTTTGTAAAATTAGTGAAAGGAGAATCACCTGGATATAGCACATCTGATTTATTTGGAATTAGCAATCGCACCAATAATTTACATGATGCACTCCGCATCCTCAAACGCTTGAGTCAAATAGCAGCTAGCAATTAGTTATGAGTCATTAGTTATTGGTTATTGGAACCAACAAATAACAAATAACCAAGAACAAGTAACCCGTAAGAATTACCACGGCGAACCGATCATTGTAAAAGCAGCCCAATAATAAGGATGCGACAAATTTCGATCGCCCCTAGCGGTCAACTCCGACGGTAAAGGCAGAGCTTGATTTTTGCCCGATCGCACCAAATAACCATCTTGCAAACGCACTTCTCCCCGCAGCATAGCCAACTGCGCTTGCCGCAAAGCCTCAGCCTTAATCGGCGTTGTACGCAACTGCTGGTAAAACTCAGTCATCAGCCCCAAAGTACCGACATCGCTGACATACCACAAACTCGCCAAAGCCGATTTTACCCCCGCGTGTATCGCCAACCCCGCAAACCCCAACTCAGCTTGTTCGTCTCCCACCGCCGTAGTACACGCACTCAAAACCAACAACTCCACCTGCGGGTTAGATAACTTCAACTGATCCAACTGATTCAACCGCAACTTAGTATCCCAAAACTGAATGTAAGAATTTTCCGCCCCCCCAGGCTGAAAATCACCGTGAGTAGCTAAATGAATAATTTTGTATTGCGGTTGATTGCGCTTCTGCTTCAAATTTGCCAAAGTAAAAGCTTCATTGAGAAAAGACGAACCCGGCCAAATCTTGCCCACAATTGTCGATAGTTCCAACGGCACCGCAGGCAAAGGATTTTGATCGTATTTGGCCGGAAAATTCGACGCACCCATCGCTAAAACTTCAGAACCCTTAACACCGGCATAGCGAGTATCAGTTAAACTCAAACTCGGAATCAGCCCCAGACTGTACTTTTCTACTAAAAACTGCTTGCCGTCGTAAAGAGCAGCCAAAGGCAAAGTTCGCAAACCTGAATCCATCGAAAACACCAAGGTGTCAATCTTGTTAGCCTCCAAGTCCGCTTGCAGCGGTGCAATTAACCACTGGTAAAGTTCCTCGGCAGGTTGCTTGTAGTCAGCAGCATTCAATCTCCTGGGAGTTCTGATAGCATTAGTGAATTCTTTAGCAACTTGCAGCACTGTCTGGCGGCTTGCAGGCACGCTTTTAAAAACACTTTTGCCGTCTGGCAATAACAACACAAGTTCTAAATGTTTGTCTTTTGCCCACACGTAAAGAATGGCGGGTTTAACCCCAGTCAACCGATTGACGCTACTGAGAGTATCTCGAATACTTTGCTGCGTGACTGACTTTTCAGTGAGATTGCCCCCAAAGTAACGTTCAAATTCCCGGCCCTGAGTTCTATCCCTTTGCTGCACTGCGTCGATCGGACTTATTTGCGCGATCGAACTCGCTCTAGAAATCTCAGGAACTCTTACATTCCCGATACTTTGTGTACTCACCGCACTCGCAGGCTTCTGTGAAGTTGTTGCCACGCTGGCGTTTTCTGTCGTCGCAGGCGTACCCAAATTGTCTTTTAACACCGACGGCGACAGCAGTACCGGGCCGCTAGCAGGCTCGTTCTGCCGCGCCTCAAAAGAGGTAGCAGCAGGCTCTGACGAGACATTTGCGTTACTGCTCTTTGGCACCGACGCTGCCGTGCCTAAAGTCACTTGAGTCACAATTTGTTGAGAATTGTCTGTAGTTTGCAGTTCCACGCTGGTAGTGGGTGCCGGACTCGGCACGATCGCCAGCGGCCCAATAGTAGTTGAGGAGGTGGCAGTGTTCGACTTCGAGTTTCCCGTCCCAAAAGTCGCCGCCGTGCAGGTTCCCGACGGGCAAGTGCTTTGCAGCAGCGTCTGTGAACCCGATTGAGCCAGGCCGTCTGTAGAAATGCTGACCTCGGCGCGCTCAGTAGCAGTTCCTGTTCCCGGAGTCCGAAACGCTCCCCCAGCCTCGATTGCCACATCGCCGCCCGTATTGCCACGAGCTTTGATCGAAACAACTTCAACATCTTTCTGCCCGATAATTTGGCTCGAACCGGCACTTCCCGATTGCGAACTCGAGTTGATCACCCCTGTAACGATCCGGCCCGGCGCCGCAATCGAAATATCTCCCCCGCTTCTGACACCAAAAGCATCGATGTTGCCGGTTTCTACCGCACCGGCGCTGCGAATGTTGATAGGGCCCGCCACCCCGGAAGTTGAGCGAGATGAAACCGTACCCGCAGTCAACTTGCCTTGACTGCTAGTGATGTTAATCCCCGCCGTCGAGGTAACGTCTCCGACGGCTACAGTACCGCCCATCAGAGAGATCGTGGCGTTATCAGCGCCGACGATCGCACCCGTCCCCACGATCGCGCCTGCGCCATTGGGCGATCGAATAGTCGTCGGATCTTGAAATGTCACGGCCGCTGGCGTTGAATTTGCCGTTGAATTTGGCGTTCCAGAAGCAATCGATATCACACCGCTACCGTCAGCGCGCCCGATCGCGATCGAAGCAAACCCATTCCGAAAAGTGTTCAATTCAGCAGCAGTCAAGTTCAGAGCTTCTGTATCGCCAGAACCTTGAATTATAATATTTTGACTGGGATCGGCCGGTTGCAACACCAGATTGCCGTTGCTGGCGATCGAATTTTTGTCACCTGTCAAGTCAATTTCGTTGCCCGTCAGGGTAATATCTCCCCCTGTTTGGGCGCCACCAGCTTCGATCGCCCCCGCAGTGACTCCATTGCGCCCCGTCAGCGTTACCTTCCCCGCGCGATCGCCCCTCGTGTCGATCGCCCCGGCAGTCACCGTTCCCTGTGCGGTAACACTAACATCTCCCGCCGAATTGCCTGTATCTTCGGAAGAATTGACAGAAGTGTTGATGGTGCGGGAAGTTCCAGTAAGTAGCCGACCGGTTGTGACATTGCCTGCGGTGCTGACGATGCGAATTTCCTGATTTTTGGTAGTGATATTTCCGGTTCTGATATTGCCATCAGCTTTGAGAGTAATTGAGGCATTGTCGGCCGCGGTCAAGGAATTTGTGGTAGTGATTGTTCCCAAACCCGCTGGCGACTGAATAATTAGCGGATCGTAAAATGTGAAATCGTTGGCAATCAGAATGGAACCGATACCGTTGCTGCGGCCGATCGTAATTCCAGCAAACCCATTTTCCAAACTTCCGAGGTCGCTTGCCGTCAGATTCAAATAAATATTAGTACCGACATCTCCAGAACCGCCGATCGCAATATTTTGACCGGGACTCCAAGGTTGCAGTACCAAAAAGCCAGTACCGCTGACTGAATTTTTGTCGCCTTTAAAATTAATTTCATCGCCCGTCAAAGTAATGTTTCCCGACCCCCCTGCGACGAAGCTCACTCCCAGAACATTCCGAGCCGTCACATTTACATTTCCCGTCGCTTCCGGGCCGCTGGCATCAAGTTTTTGGGCCGTTACATTCAGGCCTTCGAGTACAATATTCCCGCTGCTGCCGCTGCTGGGATTGGATGAAGAAATGTTGTTTGCAACAGTCGAACCCGGACTAATCAAACTAATATTTCCCCCGTTACTCGACAAATCGCCCGCAGTAATTTGATTTCCCGAAATGGCGATCGCACCGCCAGCCGTGCTAATTGTATCTCCAGAATTCATCGAAAAAGCACCTGCGCCACTGCGATCGGCATCTGCTCTTAATGTTACCGAACCAGTAGTTGCTTGAAAGCTTAACTGATTGTCTGCCAAATCAGCAATTGTAATATCGTTGAGCGCTTCGAGAACCACATTTGAAGTCGCCGACATACTTTCTAAAGCTGTAGCCGAAATTGTCAGCGAAGGCTCAGAATTGTTTTCCTGTCCTGCTAGCGTTCCTGTTGCCAAAATATTATTTTTGGCAATGATTTCCGCATCGCCCGCACCTTCTGGGGAATCTGTAATTAAAATATTTTCCGGATCTAACAGCAAAGTCCCCAAACCGTTTGTCCCAGAAGTATCGACTTTACCGTTAAAAATTAATCTTTGCTTGCCCGACACTTCCACAAACCCCCCAACACCTGCGGTTCCCGTTGCAGAAAAGCCATTTGCCCTGATGCTGCCCAAAAATGCTGTTGTGTTGTCAGCCCAGACAAAAACACTCCCGCCGTTGCCTGATTCAGTTGCGTTGGCGGCGATAGAACTTTTGGCATCCACGTAAGTCATCCTGGCATTCGGCACAGTTCCCTCGCCTCGGTAATCTCCCCCGATCCGCACCGTTCCGCCGCCGTCGGGCCCGGAAGCCTCAATCTTCGCTCCCAACAGCCCTACCTTGTCGCCCAACACGTTGACGCTTCCTCCCGCGCCCCCCGTAGCAGACACGTCCGCAGATCCCGCTACCAGCGCAGTTCCAGGACCTCCTGGCACTGTTGGGCCGCCTGTGAGCACAACTTCACCTCGAGCGTTCGTAGTTATACCCGTAGCGTGAGCCACGCCGGGGCCCGAAAGCAGCCCTGGTAAACTCTGGGGAGAGAAGGGAACCGCTTCGGAACCCGACACTCCGGCTGCTGGAGAAACTTCTAAACTCAGCAAAAGTCCGTTTTGACTCAACCGCACCAGATTTTCGCCCGGAACAGCCGCCACAGTAATTTGACCGCCTGGGGCTGAAAGTTGCCCTGTACTGATTACCGTACCGCCCAGCAAAGTCAAATTTTGCCCGGTTCCGACAGCCAAGTTACCTGCATTGACAATACTTCCGGGCTGTGGCCCAAAAACAAAAGCATTCGGTGTTCCGACTAGGGCAGCGTAGTCGTTCGCCCCTGTACCGTTGAACCAACGGTCGTCAAAACCGATACCGCTAGCGGTGGTAGCCAAAAAAGACCCGGACACATCGAGTCGGGCATTTGCTCCGAAGATAATGCCTGCGGGATTCATCAGCAACAAGTTAGAATTGCCGCCAGTAACTTGAATTAGACCGTTAATTAAGGAAGCGTCCCCACCGACAACGCGGCCGAGGATATTTTTAACGCTTGGGTTGGAGATGAAATTGGCAGTTTCACCAGAATTCAGACCGAACCGAGTAAAACTGTGGAACAAATTTGCTCCGTCTCTGGAGGGAGTGCCACCTTTAATATCGTAGCGAGGAGACGACCCTGTACCTGGGACGGTGACAGCGGTTCCGGTGCCGTCTGGGGCTGGAGTAATAGATTGTGCCGCAGCAATTTGAGATTGGGGATAAATTGCCACGACTACCCATCCGCTGCTGTTTTCTTTGAGGAAAACCAGGTTGGGTAAAAAATCTACTATCAAAAATCCAGCAAGGGGAATTGCTGCCAGAATCGACCGCACAGCACGTTGAGCATTCATAAGTTTGCCTCGGTCTAGACCTTAATTCGAGTTTAAAATTGAGATTTTAGGTAAAAAAGAGCCGATCGCACCCCAATGCTGACACTTCCTAACGCGAACTCTCGATCGCAAATCTTAAATTTTAAGTCTAAATTTGATTGTGTCACCAACATAGCAAAGACTGACAGTAAGTGTCGAAACACAGGAAGTTTAAACAGAGAAAATTATGAGCGATCGAATTGTCCGTCTGATTGGTTTAACTGGGGGCATCGCCACCGGTAAAACCGCTATATCTAATTATCTGAGAGATGCCTGTGGATTTCCGATTTTAGATGCCGATATTTACGCCCGCGAAGCTGTGAACCCCGGTTCGCCAATACTTGACTCTATTGTAAAACGATACGGCGCGAGTATTTTGCTCCCGGACGGCAATTTAAATCGGCCAGAGTTGGGAAGTATTATTTTTTCTAACGCAGACGAGCGGCAGTGGTTGGAACAACAGATTCACCCTTACGTGCGCCGCCGATTAGTTGAGGAAACTCAAAGCTGCATTGCTGCATCGAGTTTGGTATCCCAAGACACACAGGATTTAGGTACAAAGACTCAAGAAACCGGGTTTTTTCACCACAAGCTAGAACCGAGTATTGTTGAAAAAAAAACAGGTTTCTGTGCCAAGGCTGACACGTTGACTTTGGTTTTGGTAGTGCCGCTGCTGTTTGAAGCTAACATGACTGACTTGTGTACTGAAATTTGGGTAGTGTACTGTTCACCCGAAGTGCAGTTAGAACGACTAATGCAGCGAGACGGCTTGAGTTACGATCGAGCTAATGCCCGCATTAATGCCCAGTTACCGCTGGCTCAAAAGTGTCAACAAGCTGATGTTATTTTGGACAACTCGTCAACCCTCGACTCGCTATTCCCGCAGGTAGATGTGCAAGTCAGTCGCTGTGAGATTTGATATTTGAGATTGACTCCGCGATATCAGTTTTAAAACTAGGTTTTTTTTACTCCCTGCGCGCCAGTTCGATTTGAGAGTTGAGATTTGAGATTGACTCCACGATTTTGTGAACGGGCTTTTTTCCCCAACCCCTTTCGACTCCTCCTTCGGAGTGGCGCGTAAGCGCTTTTGTCACAAAGCAAGATCGGAAAAGATGGGAAAAGATCGGAAAAAATAAAAGGTTCACAATTTATTTAAAAATACAATATCAACCATTTATGAAGTAAATGTGAACATTAGGCATTGCCCGCTTTAAGGAATCTCATTCACCAAGATATGTATATGTAACGTGCGGATGGCGCGCCTTGGTACTCTCCTGTGGTTTCTTTAATCCCCGGGTTGCCGCTTCACCTCAATAAATTATGCAGTTAATCATAAAAGTAGTAAAACTTTACAATTGGCGGTTTTTGTTTCCTTGTTGGAAGAGCGTTTCCAGAGGATTCCAGGGGTGATAGAATTTTAGATTTTAGATTTTAGATTTTAGATTGGGGAATAATTTATAACTACCAGGGTTGGGAAGACGGGCATAGAAGAGTAGCATGATTTTTTTGAACATAATCTTGAATTATGCTGGTTGCCCGCAAATAGCAGAGAACTAGAAATTATCAGTGAAAAAGCGAGCTAGATGATGGATTTCACCGGCTTTTAACCAAAAGTCAAAAAAATTGCAAGTGCCCTTACTTACTAATTGATGATTTCACCGCAATTATTTTTTTATCCTGATAGCAGAGTACAGACTGCGTATCAAGAAGGGGAAAATACAAACACCAAAATTTATGATGCGCGTTTACTCTTCCATCCTGATGTCAAGCCTGTTACTGAGTGCTGGCGCAGTTAATACTCAAAGCTTAGAAACTCGATCGACCTTTTTTGCTCAAGACAACTCTGCTCCCGAAATTTTAACCACTCTAGCTGGCACTCCGACCTTTGACGCAGATAACGGTAAAGATGAGCCACCACAACGAGGAACCGGGAGATAAAGCCGAAAAAAGCGATAATTGCAGAGAATTAGGGGGAGAATGGGAGAATATAAAATTGGGAGAATAAGAGAAAAATTGAAGATTTCGATTTATTAATTCGGGACTTAGGTACTGCGTACCAAAAAACCGATTTTTCAGCGGTATTTGACGACTCAAAGCATAATTGTTCGCTATTCCGGTTGTTTCGCCAAGCATCCTCAAAATATCAGACACCACAAACGGGCGCGAAATGTTGAACTTAAAAAATAAAGGTAAAGCGCGAGTAGGAATCTGGCGCTTTACCTTTATTTTTTAAACTTTTGCAGCTTTAATCCTCTGCCGCAGCTTCACCACCAACAACGACATCGCGAATCCGCAAACTCGGGCCGCCACAGCCGACGGGCAAACCGCTTTGTCCTGCCTTGCCACAGCCGCCGGATTCATCCCAGTAGAAATCGTCGCCGATCGCCTCAATATCGGCTAAAGTGCTGAAAACATTACCCGAAAGAGTAACATCCCGCACCGGATTGTCTAGTTTTCCGTCGCGGATCATCCAAGCTTCGCCGGCACTGAAAGTAAACATTTCGCCGTTAGTCATGCCACCTTGCCAATTGCGCGCGTAAACTCCTTCTTTGATACCAGAAAATAAGTCAGCAACTGGCGTGTCACCGCGTTCGATCCAAGTATTCGTCATGCGGACGATCGGCGGATAATGATAATTCAAACAGCGAGCATTGCCAGTAGGCGTTTCTCCCAACTTGCCAGCAGTTTCCCGCGAGTGCAGCCGCCCGACTAAAGCGCCGTCTTTAATTAACTGAGTAGTAGTCGCGGGAGTGCCTTCATCGTCGTAGAAATAGCTGCCACGGTGTCCCTCTGGCGCTGCACCGTCGAAAATTTGCAAGTTTTTGGGGCCGAACTGGCGGCCGAGGGTCATAATTTCCAAGATGTCGGGATTTTCGTAGGCCATGTCCGCTTCGGAAAGGTGTCCGAAGGCTTCGTGGACGAACAATCCGGTCAAAATTGGGTCGATGACGACGGTGTAGGTGTTGCCTTGGACGGGGGGTAAAGCTAGGGAATCTACGGCTCTCTGGGCGGCGCTGCGAACTTGAACATCAAGCTCGGTTAAGTCTTCGTAAGCTTTGCGGGAACCCGTGGTTTCGCGGCCGGTTTGTACGGTTTCCCCGCTGCGGGCTGTGGCCGCAAAGCGCATTTCCATGTCTGCCCAACCTTGTTCGAGCATGGTGCCTTCTGAGGTGGCGAGGATCATCCGCTGGGTGCTGTCGCCGTAGCGCACGGAGATGGTGGCGATGCGGGGGTCAATGCTGCGGAGAATTGCCGCGTAGCGATCGCACAATTGTTTTTTGTCAATTAGGGGAACCAGACGGGGGTCTGTTCCTGTCAGCGGCAGCAAGCAAATGTCTTGTATTGGGGTGACAGGCGCCAGAATCGTTTCTTCTTCCCCGATCAGTTTGGCCGCGGCGATGGCTTCTTCGATTCTTTCGGCGAGGGTGGAAAGTCGGTTAAAACTGGCAAAGCCCCAGCCGCCTTTGTGACAAGCTCTGACTTGGCCGCCAATTGAGACTCCTTCGCTGAGGGTTTCAATTTTTTCGCCCCGCAGCAGGATGTCGGTGCCTTCGGCTTCTTCCAGTCGAATTGCCAGATAATCGACTTGGTGACGGTAGCGTGCCATTAAGTCTGACAGCAGATTTTTCGAGTCGGCGATCGAGGTGGGCATAAGGAAAGCGCGGTGTTTAACTTACTTCATTTTGCACTTTTGTCAGGGCGATCGTCCAAAATACCGCCGCAAGCGCGGAGATTGCGACTTATTGGTACGGTTCTGCCAATATCGTTAGTTGACAAATGTGGATATCCTGTGGGTTAGGAGGAAGGCGCAAGAAATTATGCGGGATTTTTAGATCGTGCTGGTGCTTGACCCAGCCCAAAAACGGATACCGTGCCACGTACTCCTGTCGTGGAAAGATAAAAATTTTAGACCCTAGTTCAACCTCCCAGATTTATCTGTGGGGTAAATCTAAAATCTAAAATCTAAAATCTAAAATCGACTGACTCCTAACTCCTGAACTCTCCTATACATAAATACTTCACCCTTCATGCCTCCGAAGGTGGGTTTATAACTGTGAATACTTACTTTTTACCGACAATAAGCGAAATTTTAGCCTCCGAAGGCCAAGAAAATGACCTGAGTCTCTTTGATGCTAAGTTGGCGGGAGAAAAGAACCGCCATCGGTGTCCTGCCAGCCGTGGGGCTTCTCGGCTGAAAGCTGAACAGGAATGGTACGGGGCGATCGCAGCTTTGAATCAAATGCTCGATCGGCAAAAATCAGGACAAAAAGCAGATGCCGATCGAGCAAATTGTCGATCGACAATTCCCAATGCCTGTCAGGGATTGGTTTTGTCGGGCCCGTCTTCGGTTTTGACTGACCCGGCTTTGGCCAATGGCTTTGCCAATTGGATTTTTACCAGTATTCCCGACAACGATGCAGCTTTGTGGTCTTTTCGGGCCAGACAAACTTTAGCTTTAATGCCGGCGACTGATGTGCAAACATCAGTGCCTGCAGCGGCCCCGGCTTTGGCTTTGGCAAGTGGCGATCCTTTGGCGCACGAGCAGTTTTGTTTGGTTTTAACTGCTAGTTTTAGCCTGGTGATGGTTTTGGGTGAAAATTCTGCGGGAATTCCGGCTTTTCTATTTTCTTTCGATCCGCAAGTAGTCGCCAAAGCTTGGGAAGTTTTGCGGCGCAGGGTGACAGAAAGCGAATGTTTGCTTGCCAATTCTGACGGTAGCTTCAATTTATCAGTTAGCCAATTAACTAATAATTCTACTAAATTAGACGCGCTTTTCCAGCAGTTTTTGCCTTTGGAGCCAAATTATCAAATAGTGATGCAGTTCAGCCGCTTGCTGTTGCATAATTTGCCGATTGGGAAAGAGGAAGGAAGCAGGATAAAGGATGAAAGAATTGATGATGGTTTGAATCCGAGGCATAAAAAGTTATCGGCTACAGATATCAACTGCAAATCTCCAATTCCTCTGGCTACTAAAGAGGTGGAATTGCTACAGGCGATCGCCCATGAAGTCCGCACCCCTTTGGCTACTATCCGCACGCTGACTCGATTGTTGCTGAAACGTCCCAAGCTCGATCCTGTTGTGGTCAAGCGTTTGGAAATGATTGATGCTGAGTGTACCTCTCAGATCGATCGCTTCGGTTTAATTTTCCGTGCCGTGGAATTGGAAATGTCGCAAGCTAAAAATTCTGGCGTGCAGCTAACAGCCATGTCTCTCGGTGAAGTGCTACAAAATAGCATTCCCCGCTGGCAAAAACAGGCCGCTGTGCGAAACCACACTTTGGAAGTTATTGTGCCGAAAAAGTTGCCTGCGGTAGTCAGCGATCCGACGATGTTGGATCAGGTTTTAACTAATTTGATTGAGAATTTTACTCGAACTTTGCCCTCCGGTAGTCGCATTCAGGTGGAGGTGACATTGGCGGGCGATCAGTTAAAGTTGCAGTTGGAATCGGAACACTTACCTGAAGATAATGGCGCATCGACTTTTGCAGCTAAGGCGAATGGTCCTTTGCGCTCGATCGGGCCTTTGTTGATGGTGCAGCCGGAGACGGGAAGTTTGAGTTTAAATTTGAGCGTGACTAAGAATTTATTTCGGGCTGCTGGCGGGAAGTTGGTAATTCGCCAGCGGCCCCAAAAGGGCGAGGTGATGACGGTATTTTTGCCGCTGCAATAGTCAGTTGCCAGTTGTTGGTTGTCCTATCAATTCCGGTTGCATCGGAATGATTTAACCGCAGAGAACGCAGACAACGCAGAGGAAGAGAAGAGAGAGCTCATTAATATCGGTCAACAACGGACAACTAACAACGGACAACTAATCTTTAATCAATTAAAATCTCAATGACAAACTCCGTTCCTTCTCCCGGTGAAGAAAAACAACTCAGTTTTCCGCCGTGTTTTTCTTCTACAATTTGACGTGCGATCGCCAGTCCCAACCCAGTTCCTTTGCCCACATCTTTAGTGGTAAATAGATGGTCGAAGATATGATTTTTTACCTCTTCTGACATTCCTTTTCCGTTATCGGCGATGGAAATTTTTACCTTTTCACTTTCTACTTTGGTCCGAATAGTGATGCGATTGGGATGGGATTGAATTTCGGCAAAACTCCGTCCTTGATTCGATTCTTCTAAGGCATCGATCGCATTTGCTAACAAATTCATAAATACCTGGTTTAATTGTCCCAAATAACATTTTACTTTGGGAATATTGCCGTACTCTTTAATGATTTTAATTTCAGGATGCTTGTCGTTCGCTTTCAGGCGATGGCGTAAAATCATCAAAGTGCTATTGAGGCCTTCGTGAATATTAGCCTCAACTTTATGGGCCGTATCGGCGCGAGAGAAAGTGCGGAGGGATGTGCTGATGTTTTTGATGCGCTCGCATCCTATTTTCATGGAACTCAGCATTTTGGGTAAATCTTCTACTAGATAATCTAAATCTATTTCCTCTGCTTTCTTAATCAATTCTGCTTCCGATGGAGGAAACTTTTCTTGATAGAGGCGCAAATAATCAATTAAGTCTTGGACTCCCGCATGAGCTTCATTAATGTTCCCGGCAATGAAACCAACCGGGTTGTTGATTTCATGGGCAACCCCCGCCACTAGATTACCTAATGCTGACATCTTTTCACTTTGGATCATTTGCATCTGAGTTTGCTGAAGTTCATTCAAAGTCTGCTGCACTTGGTGATAGAGACGGGCATTCTCCAGAGCGATCGCCGCTTGACTAGAGAGAAAATTTAGCACTAGGAGGCGATCGCGACTAAACACCCCACTCGTTATGCGATTTTCTAGATACAAAATGCCGACCAAATTCCCCTGATTTAGAATTGGTAAACCCAGCAAACTCTCTGGTTGGTGGTGCTCTAAATAATCGTCAATCACAGGCAGATCAGTTTTGGCGCGATCGATGACAACTGCTGCTAGGGTGTTTTTGACATACTGGATTAATTTAACGGGAACGGTGGGATTATTCTCTAGGGGTTCCGTTTGCAGGCTAATGTTTTCCCATGTAGCTATCGCCCGCACTTGCCATTGTTGATTTTGGTAGAGCATCAGTGCACAGCGATCGGCTCCCGAGTTTTGTAACATGGTTTGGGTGACAATTTGCAGCAACTCATCCAGGTCGATCGTGCTGGAAATCATTTGGGAGATTTGCAGCAGAGTCGAAAAATCTAGAGCATGGTTGATCGAGGTGCTTGAGGTAGTGTGCTGGGCGGTCGAATGAATTGAGTAGGTGGGATTGGTAAGGGTGGAAAGGGTTTCTAAAATAGTGAAGGGTTGGGCGCACTGTTGTAAGATGGGGCGCAGCAGATCGGGATAACGTTGTTCTAGTTCATCGGTTTTGGCTTTTGCTCCCCAGCGGGCGTAACAATAGTAGGCTTCCTGCATATAGCCTGCAGCGACTTTTTGTTTGCCCCAGCCGAGGTAGAATTTAGATGCGAGTTCGTTGGCTAAGGCTTCTTCGTTGAGGAATTGGTGTTCTTGGGCCAGAAAGATGGCGCGATCGTACAACTCAGCAGCCTGCCATTTTTGTTCAGCAACACGAGCCATCTCCGCCTCTAAAAGCAGAAATTTGGACAGACAGTTTTCAGGACAGTTGTGTGCCCAGATTTGAAGTTGTGCCCGATTATTCTGAACAAATTCTTGATAATCTTTTTGTTGTTTATGGGTGGATAATCCATAAAGTTGCAATACAGTCAAAGACTGATAAAAACAATGCAGAACACGTTGAAATTGCCCATATAGTGCATTAGAAAACTCTCCCCCCGCTACTAACATTTCATAAGCTTTAGCATACTCACCATAGGTGAAAAACAAAAATGCTTTAGCGAAATAGTAAGTGCTACTGCCATAGCCATAGCCAATTTCATTGAACGTTGCTAGCGCCGATTCTTCATCAAATGTTTCAGAGCTAAGGCTATACTTCCCTATCGTTAGCCCTTGCAAATTCTCTAGGAGCTTGCACTGAAGAATGAGGGCAAAAGCTGTCGTAATCTCCGTCCGTTCTGCAAAGCTGATGTACTTTTCATGTCGAGCCAGCAAACTGTGAATATCGCTTGATACGATCGCCTGCTGCCAGAAACTGAACAGAGCACTGTGATGACACCAAGAAAAATCTCCTACCTCCATTGCCCCCTGATAAGCAGCTTGTTGCAGAACAAGATTGGAACTGACGTGCTTGCGCCAGTGGTTGATAAAGTTGCCGAACGACATATAAATTTTGCCATTCAGGGTGGTGTTATTAAATTTTTCATTCACCTTCAACCCTAAAAGTCCAAACTCATAGCCCAGTTCATAGTCTTGAAAGCGTTGGCAGAGAATTGTCCCATACCAAACATAAACAAAACCCGCCACATTTGTATTCCCGTATTGCAAACAGAGATTGGTCATGTGTAAAACAACCAACACTAACAACTCCTGATTAGTTAGGTAAGTGGGCGGTACCATGTTCATCAGCAGTTTGATCGGCATCTGGCGTTCTTCATCAACAATGAGTGGTGCGTCAATTAGTCCTGCAACTGCGCGCTGATTTAAGGTTTTTTTAACTTCCAGAGCCATCCCTTCTAACTCTTCTTCATTTGGCATAATCGCCAGTTCTAAGCCTAACAGTTTCAGCCCTGCGATTCCTACCTGAATCGCCTTTTGATATAGTGCCTTATTTTGATAATGCGTTAACTGAATTGCAATAATCTTGGCTTTATCAAGGCTAGATTTTGCATGACTAAATGCGGTTTTAATTAAAATTTCAGCTTCTTCAAAATTACCTGCTAAAAATTCAGCTTCAAGACTTTCTAAATATACAGTAAATGTTAATCTATAGGCAGATTCCCATTTATTTTTGGGTAGGAAACTTAAACCGAAAGCGAGATATTTTGTAGCCGACTCATAAGCAGTTGACATTTTAGCTCTCTGCCCTGCCAAGAGGCTAATCTTAGCTAGCTTAGTTCTTTCTTCCTGCTGCGTTATTAGCTCCGAGCCAATGATAAAATGATTGATAATATCGAATACTTCTTCTCCTCTTTCAACTTCTGAGAAATTCGGAAGAAGTAACTGTCCAATTTTGAGATGGGTTGCTTGCTTTTGGTCATCAGGAATTAATGAATAAGCAGCTTGCTGAACCCGATCGTGTAGAAACTTGTAGTGAGGTAATTGAGCGGCGGTATTTGGCAAGTTGGGGGTGCTTTTCCCTTCTTCTTTCCCTATATAAAACTTGTAAATTTCACTGGTTGGTAAGATGAATCCTTCTTGCAATGATTTCCATAAATCCGCAGCAGTTTCTTCCGGCGACTTCTCGCTGACTACCGCCAATGTATTCAAATCAAACTGCGCTCCTATGCACGCAGCCAACTTCAGCACATCTTGAGTTTCTGGCGGCAACTTCTGCAACTGCACCGCCATAAACTCCACTACATCATCGGTGATAGTTAGGGCTTTGACTTTGGCGATATCGCACTGCCACCCCCCTGTTACCCCCCTGTGTCCTCCCCTGATAAGGGGAGATGTTACCCCCCTCTCTTCCCCCTGGGTAAGGGGAGTGGGGTCAAATGCAATCAGCCCATCTTCCTGTAGCGCCCTGAGAAATTGCGTGGCAAAAAATGGATTGCCTTTGGTTTTTTGATAAACTAACTCGGTTAATGGTTGAGCAAGAAGGATCTCGCACGAGAGCGTATCTGCTATCAGATCGTTAATATCGGCTTTACTCAGAGGTTCCAAGGTAATAGTATTTACCGTTACTTGGGATTTTTCCATCTCTGCTACTGCCAACATAAATGGATGAGCCGGAGATACTTCGTTATCTCGATATGCCCCAATTACCAGCAAATTCTGACTATCTTTTTCACTCATCAACACTTGCAAAAGCTTCAGAGATGCTGAATCTGACCATTGCAAATCATCCAAAAAAATCACTAAGGGATGTTCTTTTGTGGCAAAAATAGAAATAAATTTTTGAAATAGTAAATTGAAACGATTTTCGGCGGCACTTCCCGAAAGTTCAGAGACAGGCTGTTGTTTCCCAATAATTCGTTCCAGTTCGGGAATTACTTCTACAATAACTTGACCGTTTTCGCCAAGAGCATTGATAATTTTCCTTTGCCATCGTTCTAGCTGAGCGTCGCTTTCTGAGAGTAATTGCTCCATTAAATCTCGGAAGGCTTGCACAAAAGCACTAAAGGGAATGTTACGTTGAAATTGGTCGTATTTGCCTTTGATAAAATAACCGCGTTGCCGAACTATGGGTTTGTGAATTTCGTTGACTACAGCGGTTTTCCCAATGCCGGAAAATCCGGCTACTAGCATCATTTCGCTGCGGGATAAGTTCGAGTCACGCCAGTCCTCATTAATCAAGGCGAGGTCTTCTTTTACCTCTTGCTTCTCGGTTCCAGGCTCTTCTGTAGAACGAGATTTAGAGGGGTTTGCTACTCGATCGAATGCTGCTAATAATGCAGCGACTTCGGTTGCTCGACCGTAGAGTTTTTCAGGTATGATAAAGCGATCGCAAAAATCTCGCCGCCCAATGGCAAAACTCTCTATTTTACCTGTCTCATTGAGTTGTTGCCAACAAGTTTTTAAATCTGCTTTCAGTCCTAATGCACTCTGATAGCGACATTCGGCATTTTTTGCCATTAATTTGCTGACCATCTCCGAGAGAACAAGGGGCATTTCAGGATTAATTTCACGTACAGATGGCGGGTGCTGGGCAATATGACAGTGGATCAATTCCATCGGATCGCTCGATTGAAATGGCAATTTTCCTGTCAGCAATTCGTAAAAAGTTACACCTAATGAATAAAAATCTGTACGGTAGTCAAGGCCGCGATTCATTCTTCCTGTTTGTTCGGGAGATAGATAGCTGAGTGTTCCTTCAATTACGTTGGGACTCATCAGTGTTTGAGTTTCTCGCGGCAGCAAAGATGCAATACTAAAGTCAATGAGTTTGACTTGTTTAGTATCAGGATTTATTAAAATATTGGCGGGTTTAATGTCTTTGTGAATGATGCGGTGGCGGTAAAGTATATCTAATGTATTGCTTAGGTCGATCGCAATTTGGAAAAAATCAACCAGAGATTGCACGGTTTTTCCTTTCCCCGTCCATTCCTTCAGAGAAATTCCCCCGAAGTCTTCCACAATCAGCGCATAGCCGTTGCGGTAGGGTTCCAAGCTGTAGGTTTGGATGATTCCGGGCAAATTTAGGTTTTTGGCGATCGTGTATTGATTGCGAAAATGCAAGAGTTCGCTGAAGCTGGGATACTCGTTTCGCAAGACTTTGATGGCGATCGGTTTTTGGTCTGAGAGGCGAGTTCCGCGATAAACTAGGGTGCGAGTGCCTGAATAAATTCGAGCGAGAATTTGATAGCCAGTTAGTTCTATCATAACAATAATTATTTTGCTGTTAAAATATTTTGTTTTACTATTATAATCTAGTGCAAATCAGATTCTAGCTTCGTATTAATACTTAAAAATATAACAAATTTCGCAGCCCGCGAACAACTAACCGTTAACAGTTAACCGAATTCGGTTAACCGTTAACAGTTAACCGAATTCATTTAACTGAATTCATTCTGGCTTTTAAGGCATCTCGCGCTTGTTCTCGATCGTCAAAATGGACTTTTTCGGTGCCCAAAATTTGATAATCTTCGTGTCCTTTCCCTGCAATCAGCACGCCATCTCCCGGTTTAGCGTCCATAATAGCAGTGCGAATTGCAGCGGCTCGATCGCACATCACGATCGGCTTTACTGCGGCGGGAATTCCTGCTAAAACATCCTCCAAAATGCGATCGGGATTTTCAGTGCGCGGATTGTCGGAAGTAACAACCGCTAAATCGGCTAATTGTGCAACGATTTTACCCATGATCGGCCGCTTAGTGCGATCGCGATCGCCGCCGCAGCCAAACACGCAAATCATCTGACCCGGAATAAACGGCCGCGACGCCTTCAACAAGTTCTCCAAACTGTCGGGAGTGTGGGCATAATCGACAATAACGCTAATATCTTGGTCGGGACTAATTTGCACCCGTTCCATCCGTCCCGGAACTCCCGAAAACTGAGATAATTTCTCCACAATTGCGGCCAAATCTAAACCCAATTCTAAAACAGCACCGACAGCAGCCAACATATTTGATAAATTGAACTGACCGACTAAAGGCAAAGAAAAAGCAGTTTCACCCTTCGGAGTGTGCAGCATTCCCTTAACTCCGTTCGGCTGATACTCCAAATCAGAAGCATACAAATCTGCCGTTTTCAAAACAGTGCTGTAACTCCAAACTTGGTCAGATTTTAGGTTCTCAAATATCCGCTTACCGTAGGGGTCGTCAATATTAATTACAGCACGATTGGCGAGGTAATTAGAACCGAATAAAAGCGATTTCGCTTCAAAATAATCTTCCATATCACGGTGATAATCTAGATGATCTTGAGTCAAGTTTGTAAAGACAGCAACTTCAAAGCTACACCCCAAAACTCGCTGCTGTGCTAAAGCGTGGGAACTGACTTCCATCACCCCGTGTTTGCATCCGGCTGCTACAGCTTCTGCTAATTGTTTTTGCAGGTCAACCGCAAAAGGTGTGGTGTAAAGTGCAGTTTGTTGGAAGCCCGGCCAGCGAGTGTAAAGCGTGCCAAAAATCGCCGTCGGCAACTGCATTTCATTGAGCAAAAATTCGATTAAATGAGTTGTTGTAGTTTTGCCGTTAGTCCCGGTAACGCCGACAAGTTTTAATTTGCTAGCTGGATTGCCGTAAAAAGCAGTGGCTATTTGACCGCAAACTTGAGCCATATCGGCTGCTGCGATGACGCAATTACCCCTGTCTTCCGAAGGTGTTTTCTCGGCTGCTTGGGTGGAAATTATGGCGGCAAGTGCACCAGATTCGATCGCACTTTGCCAAAAATCTCCCCCATCTACGCGCGTTCCCGGCATTCCCAAAAATAAATCTCCAGCCTGACAAGCGTGGGAATTAGTGGATAAACCCTTGACTTCGGCATCGAGGGCGGGATGTTGCGCGTCAAAGGAAATGCTGGGAACTGCTGCTAATAATTCTCTCAATTTCATCTGAAAAACTCCTCGCTTGAATGTCTTGAATATGACTGGCGGAACACATTGTTTGAGCCACAATCTACAGGTTTTTGCTGTGCGCGGTGCAAACTCTAGGTTTTTTTATGCGCGGTGTAAAACCTATCGGCCTAGATTAAGCTGCACACCGAGTACCCCGAGGTCAGGATTAAAACCTGAGTTTTTGGGTAAATCGTATTATTGTGACGGATCGATTTGCAAATATTTCTGTAACATTTGCTCCAATTGGCCGACACTACAGCGGGGAGAAGGACGGGGTAACAGTTCTTCAGCGGAGAATGCAGCCTCGCCAGTAGAATTTTTTGACTGAGGCTGCACTTTAAACAAAACTGGAACTTCGTACTGATAAGCTTGAAACCAGTCCTCGCGTTCAGTAATATCTCTGACTTCGAGTTGAAACTTGACGCTTTCAATCTGTTCGAGTTTTTCTTGCAACCCTTCGCACAAGTGGCATCCGGGTTTGCTGTACAAAATCAATCGCATCATAACAGTAAGATTAAACTCGATCTTAAATTCTGAAATGTCCGATCGCAAGTTGGCGAACCAAACGCGAGTAAGACGCAACTCACGGCTTTATTGGTCGCAATGAGCGATCGAAGTTATCTTAGCATTGGCAGCCAACAGATTACCGCGCTTGACTATCTCTTTCTTCTCTTCCTCTGTGCCCTCTGCGCCTCTGCGGTGAAAAAATAAATCTAGTTCACCAATGAAAGAGTTAAATTTATTCACACCATCTAATTGTCAAATTAGACTTGACTAATAAATCAATCTTTAGTATAGTGTATAAATAGCCCTACATAAAGGAGGCAGTATGGACTGCACCGAATACGCAGAAGCCAAGCGAAAAGCAGCTAAAAAAATTAGCGCCGACATTCGAGAACGCTGGAACAATCGCATCGTGACGCGAGGATTGCACTTGATGGGAGAAGCGGGTGCAGTGCAGTATTTGGCTGATTACGGGCGCGGAATTGGTACGGCAAAAGTTATTGGTTTTGCACTGTGCGCGGAGTCGGAAGGATACCCCGAAATGGCTTTTGGCTTTTGGAAAAGAGCGTTTGAATTGGAAACGGGAGAAAAGCCGATCGTCCTCAATACTCCAAACAATTCTACCGCCGATTTCGCTCCTGCTAAACAATCAACTTCCGCCTCAATAATAGAAACTGCCAATAATCCCATTTTTGCAGAATTGCCACCGCACTTACAGCCGGGAAGGATTGTCACCATGCAGCCGGTGGACGCGCCGAGTGAACGTTCTTATTACATCGAAAACCCCGATTATTGCGGACAGCCAAAGCGCGACGGCAATCGAGTAGTGGTCATTGCGACGCCAGATAAAGTATACTACCAATCGCGATCGACTAACCTGCGACAGCAAGCATCAATTGAGATCGATCGCACATTAATCGACACAGCCGATAAAATTGGCACCTTTGTTTTAGACGGCGAACTGTATTACAAAAGCTGTACGGGTAGCGAACACCGCACCGGCGCGCAAGCTGCTACAGTTAATATTGAAAGCGGTTTTCCGACAATCCAGCCCAGCGCAATTTATGCCATTTTTAAAAGTTTGTTTTTCAAAGGCAATGATTTAACTGCCGTGGCAGAATCCGAACGAATTGCAGCGGGAGTTGAAGTTGGCGAAAGGCTGGCGAATTTATCCCCAGCCTTTGAAGTTGTACCGACATTTCGCACCACCGCCGAAAAAATCATCCTGGCAAATCAGCAGGAATCTGAAAATAAAGAAGGCGAAGTTTGGGTGTTGCACAACTGCCAGTATGTCGGCGGCAAAGATGTTAAGAAATATTCGATGGTGAGAACTAAATACTGTCAAGAACACGATTTGTTTATTGTGGGTTTGACGGCGACAAAAGTTGCGGGGCGGCCGTTTAGCGCCGTCAAAGTAGCGCAAGAAA
Organism: Microcoleus sp. Pol12A5; assembly: GCF_036701435.1. Taxonomy (NCBI): domain Bacteria; kingdom Bacillati; phylum Cyanobacteriota; class Cyanophyceae; order Oscillatoriales; family Microcoleaceae; genus Microcoleus; species Microcoleus sp. Pol12A5. The sequence goes on along the minus strand of NZ_JAUBQU010000062.1, from coordinate 16,350 downwards.
TTGATGGCAAATTAGTCCCAGTAGGAACCGTGGGAACCGGGTTTAGCGGGGAGGAAATGCAGGAAATTGCCCGACTCTACGAGGCTAACCCCAAAAGTGTCAAAATTAAAGTGCGATCGCAGGGTTTGACAGAAAGCGGCAAACTGTGGCACGCCAGATTTCTGGAGTTTTGTTAAATTTGTAGGGAAACGGCAGTGACGTTTCCCCGCCGGGTATGCGATTATTAACCAATAGTGTCAAATAAATAAAAATATCGGAGGAAACCTCAATGTTTGTTAGCAAAAATAATTTCTACATTTCTCCAGAAGAGTACCTAGAAGGCGAGCGAGTAAGCCCGATCAAACACGAATACAGACGCGGACACGTTTATGCAATGACAGGGGTAAAAAAGCCTCACATTATTATTGCGAGCAACTTAGTAAGGCGACTGGGAAATCACTTAGATAACACCGACTGCTTAGTTTTATCATCAGATATAAAAGTCCGACTGGAAGAGGCAAATTGCTATTACTATCCTGATGTAGCGGTGACTTGCGACGAAAGAGATACAAGTTCTACTCAAGACTTCATTTTATATCCATCTTTGGTAGTTGAGGTATTGTCGCCCTCAACAGCAGCTTTCGACAGAGGCGATAAATTTGTCGATTACCAAACTGCATCGAGTTTGCAAGAATACGTGTTAATCACTCAATCCGAAATCAAAATTGAATGTTTTAGACTCAATGCTGAGGGAAATTGGGTTTCTCAGACTTACCGACAAGGAGATGAGTTAGAGTTAACGAGTATAGATTTTCGCTGCCCGATCGCACAAGTTTACCAAAAAGTACCCGGCATCATATTGTGATGTATGAAAAACAAATTTATTTGGGTCGCAGTCAAGAATGCAAATCCTTCTTCTGAGGACTTCCGTCCTCACTACGAACCGAAATGATAGCTAACAAATAGAAAAAACAATGATTAAAATCTTACACCTTTCAGATATTCACATGGGAAGCGGCTTTTCCCACGGGCGGATTAATCCAGAAACCGGTTTAAATACGCGGCTGGAAGACTTCGCTGCGACGCTGAGCAAATGTATGGATAGAGCAATTTCTGAACCCGTAGATTTAGTTATATTCGGCGGCGATGCTTTCCCGGATTCGACGCCTCCACCGTTTGTAAAAGAGGCTTTTGCTTGCCAATTCAGCCGCTTGGTGGAGGCGCAAATTCCGACTGTTTTGCTAGTAGGAAATCACGACCAACATTCTCAGGGACAAGGCGGTGCGAGTTTGGGGATTTACCGGACTTTGGGGATACCTAAGTTTATTGTAGGCGATCGCCTGGACACTCACCTCATTCAAACCCGCAGCGGGCCCGTACAGGTGGTAACATTACCTTGGTTGACTCGATCGACCTTAATGACACGTTCCGAGACTGAAAGCCTGTCTATGGGCGATGTTAACCAATTATTAACCGAAAAACTGACGATCGCCATGGAAGGCGAAATCCGTCGCCTCAACCCCGACATACCAACCGTACTTTTAGCGCACTTAATGGCAGATAAAGCAAGTCTTGGCGCCGAACGTTTTTTAGCAGTTGGCAAAGGTTTTAACATACCCGTTTCCATGCTAACTCGCCCTTGTTTTGATTATGTCGCTCTCGGCCACGTTCACAAACATCAAAATCTCAATGCTTCCAACAATCCGCCCGTAATTTATCCAGGAAGTATCGAACGAGTTGATTTTAGCGAAGAGAAAGAAGATAAAGGTTTTGTGTTAGTTAATTTGGAACGGGGAAAAGCGGAGTGGGAATTTTGCACATTGCCAGTGCGGGTATTTCAGACTATTAAAGTGAATGTTTCCGAATCTGAAAACCCCCAAGCCGAGTTAGTTAAAGCTATTGGCAAGAAGGAAATTAAAGACGCAGTAGTTAGATTAATTTACCAATTGCGATCGGAACAATTAGATTTAATTGACAACGGAGAATTGCACGCACTTTTAGGCGAAGCGCACAGCTACACAATCCAACCGGAATTAGTCAGTCAGCTAGCGAGGCCGCGGTTGCCAGAATTGAATGCTAATAATAGTATAGAACCGTTAGAAGCTTTGAAAACTTATTTAGCAAGTCGCGAAGATTTGAAAGATGTTGCTGAGAGTATGTTAGAGGCGGCGCAGGGTTTGTTGGGCGACGCCGAGGAAGTTTTGGTCGAATTTTAGGTCAACTGTCGCGCATCTAATTACAAGATGATTTTGCTTCCAAATATTGTGGGGTGGGCAGGATGCCCGCCCTAAACATACAATTTAACCCGCAAAAACTTCCCCCACCGCCAACCGAGTTCCGTTGGCAAAATCCACCCCAGACTGCACCTTTTTCCCCGCCAACTGCACCTCCCGCAACAATAATAAACCATCGCCAGTTTGGACGATCGCCCCCAAGCCCTTCACAACCTTAACAACTTCCCCATTTGCGCCCGACAACTGGGCTAAAACAGGCCATTCGCGTTCCAAAACTCTCAAATCCGCTGGCATTTGCAGCCAATATTCCGGCCCGACGGGTACAGTAGCTATCACCTTCAAAGAATTGCCGCGAAAAGTAGTCGTGCAATCCGGGAAAAATCCCCTAACTTGATTGTGAAGGGCGATCGCACTTTTCGACCAATCCAGCACATAATCTGCACTCTTAATCATCGGCGCATAAGTCGCCTCAGCATCATCTTGAAGAACAGCTTTAACTTCTCCATCCCTCAACCTCACCAAAGTTTCTATCAACAAATCCGCCCCAACTTCCGCCAACCTATCTGCTAAAGAATCAGCATTATCCAACAGTGAAATACCAGCAAAAGCCTTCAATAGCATAGCCCCAGTATCCATGCCAGCATCCATCAGCATAGTAGTAATTCCTGTTGTCTTTTCCCCGTCATAAAGACAGCGCTGAATCGGTGCGGCACCGCGATACTTCGGCAAAATTGAACCGTGAACGTTAACGCAAGCAAAACTAGGAATATCCAGAATTTCTTGAGAAAGAATTTGGCCGTAAGCCACCACCACAAACACATCCGCCTCCGCTTCCCGCAATTTGGCAATTGTTTCCGCATCCTTCTTAATTCGGTGCGGCTGCCAAACCGGGAGACTGTGATTTAAAGCCACATCTTTTACAGGTGAAGGCATCAATTGATTGCCCCTTCCCCGGCGTTTGTCCGGCTGAGTCACCACACCCACAACCTCAAATTCTGGATGACTCAGCAAACTGGATAAAGTAGGAACAGCAAAATCGGGAGTGCCAAAAAAGACAATTTTCATAGATTCTTAGTTATTAGTAAGTAGTCCTCAGTCATGACTGATTAGTTATCAAGTAGGTAATGGCAAAAACCAAAGTATATTGTAGAGACTCTTAAACACGTAGGAGCTATGATACAAGCTAGTTTATGAGTGTTTTTACCCACCGAGTTCATGTAATTTTTATTTTTCAGATCGAATAATAGTAGTTTGCTCCTAGATTATACACTTCGAGAATAGTTCCGACTTGTGCGATCGGCAAAAAGGATCTCGATTGGTACTCAGGTACAGCCCGACTCGAACGATCCAAAGCAATGGGTTTGATAGACACAACCACATTTGCATCCGTTCTTCCTAAGTTAACTATAACTGTTCTACACTAAGAATAATCATCTAATTTACCTTTGTCACTGCTAATCTCAATCTTATCATATCTTTCCAAACAATAAAAAAACGTCTAATCTCCTGCTTAAACTCAGCCGCAGCTTATTTGCAGACACCGCCGAAAAATAAAAGTTTCTTCATGAAGTCACCAATCCCCAAGCTTTTAATCCTGCTATCTTGTGAGTACAACCCAAATTAACATAAAACCCATTTACTGTCGAAATTGCCGTTTATTGGCAACCGCAATTTTTAGATAGATTAGCCTTAGAATCACAGTCGGTAAAACATTCCTTACATCAAGCAGGACATTACTAATGTCTCGACTTTTCGTCAATTTTAGCCGCCTCAATTTTGTTAACAATATCCCCGTCAATTAAACTAATCTTAGATATGTGCACCGCCCCCGAAGGAAAAAGTATATTTGCTTGGAAAACCTTAAAGCCAGAATTGCTGTTGCGCAACGAAGTCATAGGTAAACGCATAGGAATGCCGATCTCAAATTTAAAACCCTGCCAAATTAAACCATCCCTCGCCACTAACGTCGATTCGATTCAAAAATACTTACCGAGAAAATACCACCAACTGCTATTTTAGTAATAGTAGAGGCTCCTTATGCTGGTCAGTCACTCTTAGCAAAAGGAGACAAAGCACCCCGATGCTTTCATAATGTCACCATCAACCGCAATGGCAACCGAAAAAAAATTTTTAGCCAATTCTGCTAAAATTGTAGCGCGTTCAGGTTATCTTGCATACAGGAACTGCACTTATTCAACCGCAGAAAACGAACAAGTCAACGAATGGCTGTTAAGCAAATTCCCAGAATTTGGGTCAGTCACTGTTCCTCATTTAGAAAAATATCGATCGCACCTGACAGAAAGTCCTTGCTATCGGATGTGGCCGCAAGATAAACTAGGAGCAGGAGCTTTCACCGTTTTGTTTCAAAACACCTCGGACGGAGAGAGAAATCAGCTACCAGCTGATTTTCGAGATTTAGCTCTTTTTACCAAGATCTAACTATCCGCATCCATCTGCGGTTTAAAAAAATCTTCTTACCTGAATCTAACTAACAAATGATTTTATCCCGATTATCCAAAGCAATTAAAAGACCACTCAAAATAGCCTTCGGCATTTTAATTACCTTAAATCTGCTAATATTAAATGGCTGTCAAAACAGCACTACCCCAACCTCAAAAAATGGGGAACCGATCGAACTTACGCTCTGGCACGGCATCAATCCTCCACCAAATCGCGACGTATTTCAAACCCTCACAAACCAATTCAACAAAACCCATCCCAACATTCAAGTTAAACCAGTTTATATAGGTCAGCCAGACCAACAACTGCCCAAGATACTAACAGCAGTAGTTGGAAATGCACCACCGGATTTGCTTTGGAATGCTGCCACAATTTCAGGAAAACTCGCAGAACTCAACGCAATTCAACCCTTAGAAAACTGGCTCAACAAATCGCCCCGGAAAGCGGAAATCTACCCGGCACTGTTCGAGTCAATGGAACTCGGCGGACACACTTGGTCAGTTCCTCTAGCGACAAACAACGTCGCCATATTTTACCGTCCCAGCTTATTTGCAGCAGCAGGAATCAAAGAAGTGCCACAGAATTGGACGCAATTAAAGCAAGTAGCCCGATCGCTCACGCAAGACACCAACGGAGACGGCCACACAGACCAACACGGCATAGTGCTCCCCCTAGGCAAGGGAGAATGGACAGTATTTACCTGGCTGCCTTTTATGTTCAGCGCAGGCGGCGAACTCAAAGGCAAAATACCTCAAAGTCCTGTACCCCAAATAGATAATCCCGGTTCTCACGCCGCCTTAGAATTGTGGAGTGACTTGTTAACAGAAGGTTCAGCAATATTGTCAGCACCCGAACGCGGTTATGAACTCGACAACTTCATCGCCGGGAAAGTCGCCATGCAAATCACCGGGCCATGGACGCTAGCACAGTTGCAGCAAAGCGCGATCGACTACGCAGCAATGCCTTTACCGATTCTCAAACGCCCCGCAGCCGTTGTAGGGGGTGAAAACCTATTTTTAATGAAAACCTCGCCAGAACGACAGCGAGCAGCCCTAGTATTCTTAGAATACGTTATAGGTGAAGAATTCCAAACAGCATGGGCATTGGGAACCGGTTATTTGCCCATTAACTTAAAATCGAGACAGAGCCAAGCTTATCAAAGCTTTGTGGAAAAAAACCCTGTTTTGCGAGTATTTTTAGAACAAATGAACTCAGCCAGAGCGCGACCGATTATATCAGGTTACTCCCGCCTGTCAGAGAACCTCGGTCGCGCCATAGAGGCAACCCTTCTGGGCCGCAACCCCCAAGACGCTCTTAAAGAATCTCAAGAGCGTTTGACACTAACCTTAGATATTGCAACAGCCAAAGAGAAATAGACAATAAAAAATATTTTTTATTGCCTGTAAATAATCCGCTTTCACTGTATTCGAGCGAAAGACTGAAAGCCTCGATTGATGGGTTAAAAATCTAGTGAAAATTACGAGCGCCTGCACTTCTAATCAGAAACCGTGTTGCTTGCCCCAAACTGACGTAAAACAGATATTTTACGTCGCTCTTATTTGTATTTTAGGTATGGTAGGTATTATCGATCGTGATGCAAGATGTTAGGGTAAATAGAGTTACGATCGCCAGACACAAAAAGACACCCGCTCTCGCTCGGTAATAAAATTTTAACAAAAACCAAAAATTTACAAACCAATTGCTTAGCCATTAGAGATATATTTACAAAAAAGCGATACTCCCGAAATTCATGGGCAGAGTTGAGGAAACAAAAAAACCGCTCCCTCAACGGCACTACAAAAAGTTAGCTCAAAAGCTTCTCCCACTACCTACCACCCATGACCTACCATCACCTAATAGAAACATTTTCTCTACCTCGTGCCTGTCCCGTGCCACCTACTGAGATCCCAACAACCGTCCACCTTTTCCCCAAACGACCATGCAGACAAAGTTCCTTAATGCAATCAAAGGACATTCCTGGCGGTACTTCCTCGCAGTAGGCGCGATCGCCCTGGTCTACTATTGGGCGTCGCAATTCGCCATTTCCACCCTCACCCTCAGTTCAGAAATTTACCCGATGTGGCCAGCCGCAGGAATTGCCCAAGTCGCCCTGCTGCTGTTTGGGCGACAACTGTGGCCGGGAATCGCGATCGGAGGCTTCCTGTTCAGCATGAGCGTACCGTCGGCCAACATCGGCACGGCATTGATCTCGGCAGGCGCCAGAACCCTGCAAGCGTGGACGGGAACTTATCTACTTCAGGGCATTAACTTTAGCGCCAGGCTCGATCGGCTCAAAGACGTTTTAGGAATAGTCGGACTAGCAGCCTTGGGATCTACCCTGATCAACTCCACCATCGGCAGCATCGTCGTATGCCTGACCGGTTTATCGAGGTGGAGCAATTTTGGCACGATTTGGGGGACTTGGTGGGTGGGAGACGCTATGGGAATTGTGCTCGTTGCCCCGCTGCTACTGACGTGGCAGCAATTGCCCAAAGTCCCCACCCATCGCAAACAGATAGCTGAACGAGCGATTTGGCTGCTGCTGCTACTAGCACTCGGCTGGCTCGTCTTCTGCTCCCGCACCCGCGCCGCCTACGCCCGCTATCCCCTCGAATACTTACCATTTCCGCTCGTAGTTTGGGCTGCCTTTCGATTCGGTCAGCGCTACACGGCCCTCTCCAACCTCATCCTCTGCGGCTTCGCAATTTGGGGTATCGCCCGAGGCAGCGGCCCCTTCCTCAAGCACGCCAGCAGTATCCCCCAAGCACTGTTATCCCTGCAAGCCTTCATCGCCGTCATCGCCGTCACCGGCTTAGTCTTAGCTGCCACCGTCGCCGAACGTCACCAAGCAGAAGCCTCCCTGCGCGCCAGCGAAGCCAGCCTCGCTAACGCCCAACGCATCGCCCAGCTAGGCAACTGGGACTTAGACCGCAACGCCCAGCAATTGCGGTGGTCAGAGGAAATTTACCGCATCTTGGGACAGGAACCGGGAACTTTTGAACCCAGCCTGGAAGCCTTCTTAGAATACGTGCACCCTGAAGACAGAGAATTAGTCAAAACCTCGATCGAAGCGGCTTTATTTCAGCAACGGCCTTACAGCATCGACTACAGGCTCATACTCCGCGACGGCAGCAACCGCACAGTCTACGAACAAGCCGCCGTCACCTCCCTCTACATCACCAGCACCGTCCAAGACATCACAGACAGAAAGCAAGCCGAAGCCGCCCTGCGTTCTTCAGAAGAAAGATTTTCCAAAGCTTTTCACGCCTCCCCAGTCGGCATCAGCATCTGCACCCTCACAGACGGATGCTTCCTCGATGCCAACGAAAGCTTTTTGCGCTCATTAGGCTGGTTGCGGCATGAATTTATCGGCCGCACCGCCAACGACTTAGGAATATTCGTCAATTCAGAAGACGGGGAGCGGCTCGCCCAGATTGTGCAATCACAAAATTCGATCAGCAACCAAGAAATCAAAATTCGCACCAAAGCCGGCGAAGTGCGCGACTGGCTGCTGTCAGTCGAACTCATCCACCTCGGCAACACTCAGTGCGTTTTAATCATGACCACCGACATCACCGAACGCTTGCGTTCCGAAGAATTCCGCCGGGCCGCAGTAGCCGCCGAAGCTGCAAATCGCTCGAAAAGCATTTTTCTCGCCAACATGAGTCACGAACTCAGAACCCCCCTCAACGCCATCATCGGCTACAGCGAGATCCTGCAAGAAGACGCCCGAGACCTCGGTGCCGAAGAGTTCATCGACGACCTCCAGAGAATTAACACGGCCGGTCAGCACCTACTCGCGCTGATTAAAGATATTCTCGACTTGACCAAAATAGAAGCAGGGCGCACCGACTTGCACGTCGAAACATTCACCATTTCAACTCTGGTTGAGCAAGTAGTAACCACGATCGCGCCGATGGCAGACAAAAATAGCAATATCCTAGAAATACAATGCCCCGAGGATATTGGCTCGATGCAGACCGACTTGACTAAACTCCGGCAGTCTCTGCTCAACATCCTCAGCAATGCCGCGAAATTTACTTGCTCCGGCGCGATTACCTTCGCCGTTACCCGATCCGTCGAAACCCCCGCCGACGCTGCAAAGAAAGGCAAAAAACTTGGAGCGTATAGAGGAGGTGGCCAAGCTGAAAATAGCTTGTCTCTCTTATCTTCCGCTCAAGATTGGATCATTTTTACGGTCAAAGATACCGGCATTGGCATGAGTCCCGAACAGTTAGCCAGAATCTTTGAGCCTTTCACGCAAGCCGATTCTTCAACTACTAAAAAGTACGGCGGCACTGGCTTGGGGCTGACGATTACTAAGAAATTCTGCGAAATGATGGGCGGAGACATTACTGCATTAAGCGAGTTGAATAAAGGTTCTATTTTTACCATTCGGCTGCCAGCTATTTTCACAGACCTTTCGATCTCAACCGAAAAGTCTGACGAATAATATTTTTTTTACAGTTATTTTCGATGCCTGCAACTTTTGTTGACCTCTCCAATTCGCTGCTTATTTCGCTAGCAGAGCGGGAGATTTTGCACACAATTCCTCACATGATAAACTTAGTTTTGTAGAAGTTTTTATATATAGTAATTTTAGGTTATTAGTAATAATAATAACCCCCACCCCAATCCTACCGGCATCCTTATGAGGGAATAATAAATTTCCCAATAATTTAAAATTACTATAGAGGTACAAGATTAAGGCGGGTTAGATCACCCTAATTAATTGATGAGTAAATACGAAAAGTGCTGAAATCGTTTCCGCTGGGATTGGAATAATAAATTTTCCTGTCCAGTAGCCTCGTCCGCGATCGTTTTTTGGCGGCAACCTAGTTTTTGAGGCTAAGTTCACTTGATTAATATTCCGAATAGTTTTTCTATAGCTCAAAGACTGATTCTCGCTTGACATTGATTGAATCTGGATAATTAAATTAATGTCAGATCCACCCTTGTCTTGAATTTAATTAGACTTTTTTATGAGCCTTGCCCCGCGTAAGCTTGTAGTATCGTTACCCAAACTTTCCTGAGTATTGACTGGATAAGATGATATTATTATTTTTGAGCGTGCTGCCGACATTCAGAGGATTGGTGAGTTGAAAAACCTTAAAAGTTCGGAGAATTTATAATTAGGGCAGTTTGAAAGATTTTGGAGAGGAGACAGGATCCCTCGGCTTCTCAATAAAACCTGTGATAGACTTCGATCCCGTACTTGTCCCCTAACGGTATACCTACGTATATATACTATTAATTAAAAAGATATACTGTAGAAAGTTGCTTACAAAGCGCCAGAAAATATGCACCCCCACCTCCAGCGCCAACTCGAACAGCTCGGTTTAGTCGGCGAGTCTCCCCCTCCCACTGCTGAGCAGTGGCAGCTTTTATTAGAGCAGGTAAGTTGTAGCTATGAGCGAGTTCAGAGTCAGCAAGAACTTCAGCAGGAAGATTGTTTTAACTTGGAGACGGTGGCATTAAAGGATTTAACTGACTCGCCCCAGTCCCCTCAAGACTCTCCAACAGCTTCAGAATTCGATCGACTGCGGGCGATTGTCAACAGTTTGGGGGCAGGATTGTGTATCCTTGACGCGAAGGGCTGTGTAATCTCGGTGAATGCAGAGGCAGAACGATTGCTGGGGTGGCGAGAATCGGAACTTGCAGGCGTTTCTCTGCTAGAGCGCATCGGGAAGCAAAATAAAGGCAACAAATCCCAAGTTTTGACGGCTCCGAAACAGTCGCCCAGCAAGAGTGAAGATAGGCCGATCGCACCTACACTAGATTTACAAGAGGCGATCGCTTCCAGTCAACCTTCCAGCAATTGGGACGACGAGTTTTTGTGTCGCGACGGCAAGATTTTACCCGTTTCCTATTTTTTCCATCCCGCAGTTGAGGGCAGCGAAATATCAGTCTTGGTGTTTTTTGGCATTTTTGAGATTAGAGAACACAAGCAATCGCTCTCGATACTGCAAGCAGTTCTAAAATCTACAGATGCAGGAATTCTGGCGGTTGACATAAACGGCAATATATGTAAATATAATCAGAAATTTCTAGAGATGTGGGGTTTGTCCGCCAGCCAAGGAAAGTTGAGCCGATCGACCTTGGGTACACTCAAAAACACGCTCAAAACAGGATTCCCCTTCGACAGGGAACAATTAAAGTACCCGCAAAGATTTCTCGAAAACGCGATCAAAGTGTCGGTAGATTCAGATACTAAAATCAGCGAATTATTAGAATTCAAAGACGGAAAAATTCTTGAATTAAATTCGTTGCCATCAAAAATCGGAGCAAAAACAGTCGGTAGAGTCTGGAGCTTTCGAGACGTTACCGAACTCAAAAAACTAGAACAATCTTTGCAGTATCGAATAGAATTCGCTCAGTTGATTGCCAGTTTGTCAACCCATTTCATCACCCAGCCATTATCAGAAATAGACAAAGGCATCGATCGAACCCTGGAAGCGATCGCTACCTTGAGCGGGTTTGACCGCAGTTACATCTACCTGTTATCAGAAGACAAAACCCGCGCCGACAAAACCTACGAATGGTGCGGCGAAAGCATTCTGCCAGTCAAAGACAGCACCGACAAACAAATAGACATCGCACAAATCCCTTGGATCGCAGAAAAACTCGATCGCGCCGAATGCCTTTATATTTCAGAAATCGGCGAACTCCCGCCCCCAGCAATCGCCGAAATAGCCTATTTTATAGGTCAAAATAAAACCGAATTCCAGACAGATTCCCCATCCCAAACAGTCAATCAAAAAGCAACCGCCTTAATACCTTCGATGGGCGCTGCCCTAAATAATTTAGAATTAAAAAAACAGATAAAAAATATTCAATCGCTGATAATTATTCCCCTAATTTGTAGTAAAAACCTAGTAGGATTTATCGGATTCGAGGGCATAAAGCAAATAGCAGGCCGAGCAACCGAAATATCCACACAGCTAAAAATGGTAGGAGAAATGCTCGCCAATGTCCTAGAGCGCAAGCGAGCAGAAGCAGCCTTGAGACAATCCGAAACAAAATACCGCAGCATCTTTGAAAACGCAGTCGAAGGCATATTCCAGACAACGCCGACCGGGCACTACCTCAGCGGCAATAGCGCACTAGCCAGAATTTACGGCTACGAATCCTGTACCCAAATGCTCGCCGAACTCACCGATATCAACCGCCAATTTTACGTTAACCACAATCGGCGCGCCGAGTTTATGGCCCAATTGGGTGCGCGCGGCCAAGTGTCAAAATTTGAATCTCAAATATACCGCCGAGACGGTAGCACGATCTGGATTTCTGAAAACGCGCGCAGCATCTGCGACGAAAACGGCAGCGTTTTGTACTACGAAGGCACAGTCCAAGACATCACCGATCGCAAACACGCAGAATCGGCTATGCAGTTGGCCCTAGAAGCAGCAGAATCAGCCAACCGGGCAAAAAGCACATTTCTCGCTAACATGAGCCACGAACTTCGCACACCCCTCAACGCCATCATCGGCTACAGCGAAATGCTTCAAGAAGAAGCCGAAGAATTGGGGAGTTGCGAATCCGTCCCCGACCTCGAAAAAATCTGCAGCGCCGGCAAACACCTGCTGTCACTGATTGACGACATCCTAGATATTTCTAAAATTGAAGCAGGCCGAATGGAGCTCTACTTAGAAAGCTTCGACATCCATACCTTAATTGAAAGTGCTGTTGCTACGGCCAGGCCACTGGTCGAGAAAAACGGTAATACCCTAGAAGTGTACTGTCCAGACAACCTCGACACCATGCACGCGGACATGACCAAAGTGCGGCAAGTGCTGCTTAACTTGCTCAGCAACGCTGCCAAGTTCACACAAAACGGGAGAATTGCGATCGGAGTGGAAAGGATTAAAAATGAACAATTAAAAATGAAAAATCAAGAGGAATCTTCCCAAATTTTAATTTCCAACTCCGAATTTTTAAGTTTCCGCGTCGCCGATACCGGCATCGGCATGACACAAGAGCAATTGCAGCGAGTTTTCCAACCTTTCACCCAAGCTGATGCCTCGACTACCCGCGAGTACGGTGGCACCGGTTTGGGACTAGCAATCAGCCAGCGCTTCTGTCAGATGATGGGCGGCAGCATTGAGGTCAGCAGCACCTTGGGCGCAGGCACCACTTTCACCGTGCTCTTGCCCAAAGCCATCAAACAGCCGGAAATCCCCAACAAAGTCCACGACAGCACGAACCCTCCGGAGGCACCCGCTGTCGGCACGGTGCTGGTAGTGGACGACGACCCGATCTCGCGGGATTTGATCGAGCGCACCCTCGCTCGCCAAGGACTGCACGTAGAAGTCGCCGGCAGTGGCGAGCAAGCTCTCCGGCTCGCTAAGCAACTACGGCCAGACGCCATTACCCTGGACGTGATCATGCCCGGAATGGACGGCTGGGCGGTACTTTCAGCGCTGAAAGCCGATTCTGACCTTGCCGAAATTCCCGTAATCCTGCTATCCTTTGTGGGCAACAAAAGTCTCGGCTTTGCATTGGGTGCCTCGGACTACCTCACCAAACCAGTGGACGGCAAACGGCTGGCTGCCTTGTTGAACAAGTACCGACGCGACCAAGACGGCGTTGCAAGTAACAATTTGACCTGTCAGATTCTAATTGTGGAAGATGACGTTGCCACGCGCGAAATACTGCGATGCGTACTAGAAACACAAGGCTGGGCAGTAACGGAAGCTGACAGCGGACGCGCTGCTCTCGATCGGCTAAAAGTTGCTCGCCCGCACCTGATATTACTGGATTTGATGTTGCCAGAAATGGATGGTTTTGAGTTGATCGGGGAAATTCGCAAATCACATTCGGGAGATCCTATACCGATTGTTGTGATTACCGGGAAAAACTTGACACCGGCCGAAAGCCAGCAGCTAAACGGCTACGTCGAGCGGGTGCTACAAAAGGGAGTCTACAGTTGCGATACTTTGTTGCGCGATGTTCGCTCTATAGTCAATAACAGGTTCGATCGCAGGTACGACTCGAAAGGCAAGGAGAACACCAATGGCTAAAATCCTGTTGGTCGAAGATAACGAAATGAACAGGGATATGCTTTCCAGGCGTCTGGCCCGCAAGGGACACGAGGTCTTTATTGCTGTTGACGGTGCTGAGGGAGTGTCGATGGCGCTCGCGAAAGTACCAGATTTGATTCTGATGGATATGAGTCTGCCGGTTCTAGACGGCTGGCAAGCAACGCAGCAAATTAAGGCTGCTCCTGAAACTAGCAGGATTCCGGTGATTGCGCTGACGGCTCACGCAATGGCGGGCGATCGTGAAAAGTGTCTTGCCGCAGGCTGCAATGACTACGACACTAAACCGGTCGAGTTTCCTCGACTTTTGGGTAAAATTGAAACGCTTCTCAAAGAGGCCATGACATGAAAGGTGATGAGGGCAGCGTGCTGGTTGTTGACGACAATGAGGTAAACCGCGATTTGCTGGCCCGCCGACTTCAGCGTCAAGGCCATGTGGTGACTGTTGCTGAAGATGGTCTCCAAGCTCTGGAAATGTTGCGAACAGAGCCTTTTGATTTGGTGCTCCTAGACATTATGATGCCGCAAATGAACGGCTATCAGGTGCTCGAAAGTCTGAAGGCGGACGAGAATTTGCGCTACATCCCGGTGATTATGATTTCGGCGGTGGACGATATCGACAGTATCGTCAGGTGTATAGAGTTGGGGGCGGAGGATTATCTTTCTAAACCGTTTAATCCGGTATTGCTCAAGGCTCGGATTAGCGCTTGTCTGGAAAAGAAGCGGCTGCGGGATAAGGAACAGGCGTATTTACATGAGTTGGCTCAGGAAAAGGAAAAGTCCGAGCGTTTGCTGTTAAATATTTTACCGAAGGCGATCGCGCAGCGCCTGAAACACGGGGAAATTACGATCGCAGACAGTTTCGCTGAGGTAACAGTGATGTTTGCCGATTTGGTCGGTTTTACTAAGCTTTCGGCTCATTTATCGCCGGCCCAATTGGTGGAGTTGCTCAACGAGATTTTTTCCGCTTTTGACGAGTTGGCCGAGCGCTACGGACTTGAGAAAATTAAGACGATCGGCGATGCTTATATGGTGGTTGGCGGTTTGCCGACGCCGAGCGACGACCACGCCGAGTCGATCGCCGAAATGGCGCTGGAAATTCAAGCAGCGATGACTAAGATACATACCAAGGGAGGTCAGCCGCTCAGCATCCGCATCGGCATCCACACAGGCCCGGTAGAAGCTGGGGTAATCGGTACAAAAAAATTTACTTACGATTTGTGGGGAGATACGGTAAATACAGCTTCCCGGATGGAATCTCAAGGCGTCCCCGGCAGCATTCAGGTGACAGTTGCTACCTACGAGCGCCTGCGGGGTAAGTACGTTTTTGAGGAGCGCGGCGTGATTCCAGTGAAGGGCAAAGGCGATATGATGACTTATCTGCTTGTGGCCCGAAACGCTTAATTAATCATTGGGCATTGGGCATTTGCCCGCGCAGGGCATCGGGTAGGGGTAACTAATATCAACAGTCAACAGTCAACAGTCAACAAATGAACGTAAATTCTAACCTTTTAATGTACGCCCAATGGGCGGGAATTCTAACAGTAGCCTTGGCTATTCTAACTGTTATAGCATTTATCTTCAAATGGGGTTTTCGCTTCCGATTGGTAGGAGTGACAAGCTTTATGGGCGTGATTGCTGCCAGTATATTCGGTCTCGGTTTGGGACTGTTTTCCCGCACAGAAATTCCAGGTGCGGTGCGCTATTCTTTAGTTTACGATACAGGTGGCGCTCAAACAGTAGTTACTGTGCCGCCTACAATCACCGAATCGGAATTAGAAGCAACGATGCGGCAAGCGGCTGCGGATTTGTACTCTCCAGGGCGCTCTGGGCGGGGCAGAGACTACATGACCATCCGGGTTCGTACAGTTGTACATCCTGAACCTGGGCTGTCGCAGCCGCTGTTTTTGGGCGAAGTGAGACGATCGCTCGCGAGTCGTTATGATGACAAAATGGCGATCGAAATCTTCCCCGAAAAAGTTGCCATTCTGAAAAAATATCAAGCCTAAAAGTAGTGATTGTTGGGTGCGCGATGTGCACCCAGCCTTTTGCATAGATTCGATCGCTCTTCTTAAAATTATCTGCGTTAATCCCTGTTTATCTGCCTTAAATCTGCGGTTGAGCCTATAAAAACCAAAAAATACTAAAAAAAATTTATGACTCAAAATACAGAACAACTACTAAAAGACCTCTACAACGCCTTTAACCCATCTTCTCCTTTACCAGCAGGCGACCCGCAATATGTTGACTGTGGGGAAGTGCGAGGAGATGACAATATTACCCTAGACTTGGGCCTCAACATTGAGCGTTCAGAACCGATGACTTGCCAGTTGTATGCAGGACATCGCGGTGCTGGAAAATCAACGGAATTGCTGCGGCTACAGCAACACTTGAACAACAAAGGTTATTTTGTAGTTTATTTCGCGGCTGACGCGGAAGATATCAATCCCGAAGAGGTAGTGCCCTGAAGGAAAGGATCAAGAGAATTAAACTTAATTCAAAGAAAGTAGGCGTTTAGAGTTGTAAATTAGCATTGTAATGATGCACAAAGCGCCAAATAGCAGCAATATGATTTTCTAATTTTTTAGAGAAGGCTAAGCTCTTTCTTACCAATCGAGACACTCGTTGTCGAATAGTAC